>NZ_JBFUGK010000031.1:0-68171 GCF_056402935.1 Polaromonas sp. P3_B1 | reverse complement strand
AGCTGAACGCGTCCGAGTCTTCCACAAAGGTGGCGGTGGCCAGCGAGCTCTGCGACTTGCCGGCATTGATGTTGACGTTGTTGCCGGCGCTGGCGACCAGGGCGCCCTGCTGGCTCGTCACGCTGGCTGCCGTGGCGTTGATGTCTTTGCCGGCGACGAGGCTGAGGTTGCCGGTGGCGCTGAGCTGGCTGCCGACGTCCTGGCTTTGGGAGAAGCGGGTGTAGTTGCGCTCGTCGCGTGTGGCATCGACGCTGTCGGACTTGGTGACCGTGTTCAGGTTGATGTTGTTGCCGGCCTGCAGCTGGGCGCTGCCCTGGCTCTGGATGACGCCGGCGACGATGTTGGCGTCGCGGCCGGCGCTGGCCAGCAAGGTGCCGCCAGGGTTGGTGATGTAGAGCCCGGCCACGCGGTCTAGGCCGGTGAAGCTCGAAACAGTGGGGCCCACGCTGCTGAGGGTGCTGGTGGGGGCTGTGGTGGTGCTGGCGATGTTGAGGTCGCGCCCGGCCGCCACGTTGAGGCTATTGGCCGCATCTATCTGCCCGCCGATGTTGTTGAGGTCGGTGCGCGCGGTGACGGCCACGGCATTGCCGCTGATGCGGCCCCCAGGTTGTTGACGTTCTCGGCCGTGAGGGCCATGACGGTGCGGCCGGCCATGGTGCCGCTGTTGCTGAGGTCGCCCGCAAGATTGAGGTTGAGCTCGCGCCCGGCCAGCAGGGTACCGGCGCCGTCGATGTCGCCGGCCTGCACACGCACATACACCTGGGGCACCAGCACGCGCTGGGTGCTGCCGTCGGCCAGCGTCACGGTCTGCTCGACCAGCCAGACGATGTCGCTGGTGAGGGCCGCCATCTGCGTGGCCGTGAGGGCGATGCCGGGGCGCAGGTTCATGGTGCCGGCAAAGGTGATGCCGGCGTCCATCAAGGCCTTGTACTGGACTTCTTCGCTGGTGTAGTTGCCGAGGAAGCGCTGGCCCGTGAGCTGGGCGACCTGTTCGTTGATGAGGCGCTGCTCATAGAAACCGTCGCCCAGGCGTTTCTGGGTCACGCTCGGGTCCAGCGTCAGCTGGCCCAGCATGTAGTCGCTGGAGAACCACAGTAGGTGGCGTTTCAGATCAGCTTAAGAATTTCCAGGTCGTTCAGAAATAGATCAGCCTCGGTCTTTGGAACATCAGCAATAAGATTTTGCAGGCCATACGCGGCAATCTGATCAACGATCAGTTGACGAGTACGAAGACTCCAATCCGGGTGCCATCCACCTGATAACACTAGCAACACGACATGCCACATACAGATTTCTACTGGGCGTTCAAAGGTATTCTCGAATTGATAGTCCACATAACCCATGATTTGCTCATGAGGCCATCCCTTCATTACCGCATGATCCCTGCAGCCTTCGTAATAACAATCCAGCGCCCAAGACTTAAGAGTCATGTACGTGACGCGTTCTTCGTGCAGCATTTCAAGGCTTTCTGGTGGGGCGAATGTCGATCATCGCAGTACTCCATCCGCAAGGAGTCGAGCTTTTCGACGCCTTTCACTACATCGGATATGCAGTGGACGCGCCTGGAGTTGTCCTCACAGTTTTAACCCAGCCTCTTTTCCAAAGAATCCAACACCATAGAAGCCACGGTACCAGCCGAACTCTTAGCTATTTTGATGGCAGAACGAATTTTTACGACACTCTCGCCTAAAACAAGACCTAAAGACAGGCGGCTATTCACTGAATCAAGGGCTGATATCTTCACTTCATCGTTTTCCACGGCAATCAGTTCAAGCAGCACATCAAATGAACTGATTCCTCCAACATCTCCAAGCGTTTCCGCACAGCGAATCAACCACGAAATCGGCTTATGTTGAATGGCGTCTTTAAGCGAAGCCCAGTCTGAATCAGTGAATTTTTCCAAAAAAGTAATGGCGTAGCCAATTCCTTCATCCGACCAGTAGTCAACGGAGAAATCCCCATCCAGGTATGCAGAGTATTTTTCAAACATGTTATTGCCCCGCAAAAGTTGTGGGCGATGTACAGCCACGACCACATGGGTAAGCAGCAGTCACATTGTTGCCGACTTTTATGACTTCGATTTTGACCCCGTTAACCGTGGATTGATAAAGCGTCGCTCCATCCGCTCGCGTGGCAACCGGCGGCATATCTCCCACTTGTTTAACAGCGCTCATGGTTTGGTTGGATGTCCAATTTTCAGGGAACAACGTACTTGATTTGATATTTGAAAGATTGCCATCACTGAATTGCGTCACTAACTTCGCGTTTCGTGTTCCGTCTGCATTCACGGAAAGCACCTCGACAGCGTATTTCGTATTTGAATTGGAGATTTCGCCGCCGTGTGCACCAATCAATCGATTTGTCGGCACTCCACTTGCATTGGTGACTCGCTCACCAAATAGGATTTTGGCCTCCATCTCTGGTGTGATGACCGTTGTGACACCTACACCCCCGTTTGCCACTTCACCATTTCCTGCAACCGATCCCTTTACTCCCGTGCTCGCACCCAGCCCCTCAGCCTTAGCCAGCGCCTTGGGAATGTATTTTCCTCCCAGGTAGGCAAGCCCGAGCTTGGCAGCATCAATACCAATCAGCATAAGCGGATCACGCTCGCCCGGGTATGTCGCCAGATTAAATGAATCCAGAACGCGCTGGCCTTCACTGGATTGGTAGGGTCCCGAAAATGCCGAATTGCCTTGTTGCATTTGCTGGTTTGACATACCGGCAATACCAGCCCCAATCGGCACTGCCAGGCAGCCAAGACCTAATGTTTCGGCGCATGACACCACGCCCCCTGTGGCAATCACGCCTCCACCCACCACTCCCACAGCGCCAGCTCCCATATTGATGGCACCGCCCACTCGGGTGACAGCCTCTCCGTTTCGAGTCAGGCCGTCTCGTATCGAGTCCAAAGGCTCATAAACGAATTCACCCGTTTTCTGGAGAATGGCCTTCTCGGCTGTGTAGGTATCTCCCTGACGCTGCATATCGTTGAGCTTGATCCAGTTTGGATCACTGTCGGGAATGCCGTCCGCACACCTGATCAACGCGCACGCCGCCGCATCCAGTCGACGCTTCTCTTCGGTCGTCTTTCCTGCTTTGGCCGCAGTAAGTTTTTGTGTTTCGGTGTAGTGCAACTGCCGATTATTGGCATCCACAGTCGCAGCCGTTGCCGCCCCTTGTGCACCACCCACAGCAGCGCCCACACCTGCTGCAGTCAACGTCGCTACAGTTTGCGCCAGCGCCTTGGCAGCGCTATCGCTCAGGCCCGCATCCACCAAGCCTTGTTGAATTCCATCTTGCAAAGCATTCATCAGGTTGGCGGAACTGGCACTCACTGCCGCGCCCGCGGCACCATCCAAGCCGCCGCCCAAGGCACCCACGACCGTGTGAAGCGCAATCCGGTAAATTCCACCCTCATCCCATTTTTTGGCTTCGTCCTCGTTCTTTTGATCTCGCAATGCGGCCGCCTGGCTGGCCGCAAAGCTTGCGACCGCCTTAGGCGCTTCCCGCGTGAAAGCCTGCGTGATCTGCATTTGCGCGTTGACTTCGGCCTGCACTTTGGCGGCATCAAAGATGGGTTTGAGGCCCGTCTCGGCATCCGTGCTTCTAACCGCCGTATTGCCCGCAATGCCGCTGATACCCGCGCTGCTGGTGCTGCTGGCATTACCCTTCTCGCTTCCAAAGCCGATGCCCAGGCCGTTCATGCCTAACTTTCCGGTCGGTTGCTGGCTGGTCCCCACGCTGATGCTGACGGACTTCGCGTCATAGCTCGCGCTATTCTGGATGTCGCCGATATTGAGCGTTCCGCCCGTGTTGAAGCTGTTCTTGCCCTGCTCCACTGCCGCCTGGTTGCTCGCGATCACGCTGCCGCTCAAGGTGGTATTGCCGCCCACATTGACCTGGAAGCCGCCGTCGCCGGCCTTGATACCGCTTTGCTCGCCGACGCTGTTGAAGTTGGAATCGATATTGCTGTTGGAGGCGCTGAAGCTTCCGCTCATCTTGCCGAAGCCCACGCTGACCGATCCGCCCATGCTCTTTTGTTCGCTGGTGTAGGTGCTGGTGTCCTGCAGGCTCTGGATGTTGAGGTTACCGCCCACGTCGGCCTTGACCTGGTTGGCCTTGACGACGGCGCCTTGCAGCGTGGTGTCGCCGCCGCTGGTGATGCTGACCTGGTCGCCGGCCTTGACCTGGGTGTTGGTGTAGGTGGTTTCTTCACCGTCGCCCCGGCCTTTGCCGCCGCTGGCGCTCAGGTTGAGCAACAGGCCGTCGGTTCCGAAGCTGACGCCTATGCTGCCGGAGCTGTTGCTGTTGGTGCTTTTTTCGCTGGCGGTGTTCTGCGCGGCCAGAAGCCTGACCTGGTTGTCGGCCAGCAGTTGCACCGCCCGGCCGGCTTCGATGTTGCTGCCCTGGATGGTGAGGTTGCTGTCGGCGCCCGCGCCGGTGGCGGCGATGGTGATGGTGCCGCCGGCCGTGACGGCGCTGCCCCGTGCGGTGTTGCTTTGGCTCAGGGAGTTGCTCTGGCTTTCGCTGCTGCCTATGCTGATGGCAATGTTGATGCCACCGGCCTGTTCGGCTGCGGTGGCGTCCCGGCTGGTCACGTTGCCGGCAGCATCTTCGCTGACGACCTGATGGCTCTTGTCGGCAAAGTCGGTGCCCTGCCCCGCCTTGACGGCGTCATACGCGTTCTTGCCCGCAAAGCCAGCGTTGGCCAAGGCCAGGCCTTGCATGCGGCTGTCTTTGGTGTCGCTGGCCGCGTCGCTCATCTTGTCGATGGTTTGCATCGCGCTGATGACGGGGGAGGTGATCTCCAGCGTCAAGCCTGTTTGCTTGAACTTCTGCTCGGTCTCGCTGCGGCTGGCTTCCCTTGCCTCAACAATGTCAACCGTCTTCGCCACGATGGTGACGTCTCCGCCCGGAGCCATGACGTCGCTGCCGACCTGTTTGTAGGCCTCATTGGCCACCAGAGTGACGTTGCCGCCAATGCTGCCCACGGTGCTGGCGGCGGCGGTGGCGCCACGGCTCTTCTGGTCGGTGGATTGCTCACGTGTGCCGACGGTGATGCCTGCGCCTTCGCCGTCCAGCAGACCGGACTCCTTCTTTTCGTAGAAGTAGGTGCTGCTGCTGGTGTTCTGCGCGGCCTCGATGCTCAGGTTGCTGCCTGCCGCCAGGGTGGTACCGGTGTCGCTGATGACGTTGGAGCCCTTGACGTTGATGTCCTTGCCGGCCACCACGGTGACGGTGTTGCCGCCCAGGCTGGAACCGACGGCCTTGTTCTGGTCGCTGCTGCGGCGTTCTGTGGTGCTGCTGGAGCTGAAGATGTCGCTCTCGGCGGTGGTCAAGGCAAAGCCGAAGCTGTTGGTCTGCCGGCCTTCGGTGATGTTGACGTTGTTGCCGGCGGTGGCCGTCAGGTCGCCACCGGCCTGCACGTTGGCGGCTCTGGCATTGAGGTCTTTGCCGGCGATCAGGCTCAGGTCGCCGGCGGTTTGCAGCTGGCTGCCCACCTCGGCCGTCTGGCTGTCCTTCAGGAAGTGGTCTTCGCCGCGCGACTGCAGGCTGCTGTTGGCTGTGGTGACGGTCCCCAGGTTGATGTTGTTACCGGCGCTGATCACGGTGCTGCCATTGGCGCCGCTGTTGGAGATGACGCCCGCGATGATGTTGGCGTCACGCCCGGCACTGGCCACCAGGGTTCCGCCCGGGTTGCTGACATACAGGCCCGCCACGCGGTCTATGCCCGTCATGCTGAAGCTGTTGGAACTGGTGCCGCCGGTCTGGTTGCTGGCACTGCTGGTGGTGGTGACCACATTGAGGTCGCGCCCGGCGCTGGCGTTCAGGCTGGTGGCGGCAATGATCTGCCCGCCGATGTTGTTCAAATCATTGCGGGCAGCCACTGTCACGGCGTCGCCAGTGATACGCCCGCCCAGGTTCTGCACGTTCTCAGCCGTGAGGTTGACGACGGTGCGGCCAGCCACGGTGCCGCTATTGGTCAGCTCACCAGCCAGGTTGATGTTGACGCTCTGGCCGGCCAGCAGGGCGCCGGTGGGCGCCAAGTCACCGTCCTTGACGTGCACATAGACCTGGGGCACCAGGACGCGGGCCTTGCTGCCGTCGGCGAGCGTCACTTCCTGCTCGACCAGCCAGACGATATCGCTGGTGAGTTGGGCCATCTGGATGGCGCTCAGGGCGATGCCGGGGCGCAGGTTGTAGGTCTGGGCATAGGTGATGCCGGCATCCATCAGGGCTTTGTACTGGACTTCTTCGTTGGTGTAGCTGCCGAGGAAGCGCTGGCCGGTCAACTGGGCCACCTGCTCGTTGATGAGGCGCTGCTCATAAAAACCGTCGCCCAGGCGCTTTTGCGTAACGGCCGGGTCCAGCGCGAGCTGGCCCAGCATGTAGTCGCTGCCCAGCCAGTTGCGGTAGTTGGCAAAGCGCGGGTCGGTTTCAATCAGGAAGCCGCCGGCCGGGTTGGGGTTGAGGCGAAAGAGGCTGGTGGTGGGAACGGTGAGGTTGACGGGCACGGTGTGCACGCCGGCCGCGCTGAGTGCGCCGGGCGTGCTGGGGCTGCTGCCAATGCTGGCGCCCGCAGCGGCGGCTACCTGCGTGCCGGTGCCGCCGGGTGCGGTGAAGCTGCGGCTTTGCGCAAGATTGAGCGTGACGGTTTGCGGCACGTCTTGCGTATAGGGGCCGTCGCGATAGGCGTTGTAGTTGTAGTCGCAGCCGTCAAAGCCGCCGCAGCCTTCGTTGTAGTTGCTCCAGAAATAGGCGGTGCCGTTGCGCTGTGCATTGACGGTGATGGTGCGGCCCCGGTTGTCGACAGCCTGGCCGGTGATGTTGAGCGCGCCGCCCGCGATGATCTGGCTTTGGTCGTTGACGAGTGAAGTCGCCGCGTGGAGCGCCATGGCGCCGGCGCTCAGGATGCGGCCCGGGCTGCTTTGGGTGATGACGGGGGTTTGCGGCGTCGAAGTGTAGTCGCGAAATCCCTCGACGGAGACGGCGTTGGCAACGACGGTCATGCGCATCGCATCAATCTGTGCTTGCAGCGCGATCCACGGAGTGGCATCCACATCAGACGTGGTCTGTGGCCGGGCAACCCCAAAAATATCCCACACCGGGCTGCTGGCGTCGTAGCCGAAGAACGCCGCGACAGGGGTAGACAGCAGGCTTTCACGGGCGCCTGTTAACAGGTTATGAGCAGGCACGTAGGCGCTTGGGCCGAGGAAATACGGCACGTACTTGGGATCGGAGTAGGGAGCGCCCTTCAGCAGTATGCGGCCCTTGCCGTCGGTGTTGAGGTGGCCGGTGTAAGGCGGTGGCTCGCTGGTCTCCGACACCCATCGTCCTGGGCCGCCATAAATTTGTTGCAGGCCCGTCGAGTCCCAGTATGCGTAGCCGCCATGCGATGCCGCCTGGTAGGTCTCGGCGCTGACCACCCAGCCTATGTCATTCGGCGTGTAATTACCTTGCGCCGTGATGTACTCCCTGCCGCTACCGTTGCTAGCGCTACCGGTCTGCACGGTGTAGGCGAAGTTGGGGTTGGTGTTGTTGATCTGCCCGGCCGTGATGCTCAAACCGCCCAGGGACTCGATGGTGCCGCCGCTGTTGTTGACCGTGCCGGCTTGGCCGGTGGCGTGGCCGCCGGCGTCCAGGCTGCCGCCGATGGTGAGCGCATCGGCCGCCGTGCCACCGCTGAAGATCAATGCGCCTTCGCCGTTGTTCAAGGCCTGCGTGCCGATGTCGAGCCGCTGCCGGGCCGCGATCACTGCGTCAGCGCGTGTGCCGCCCACGGTTTCGGTGCTGTTGTTGACGGTGGTGGCGGCAATGGCGATGTGGTCGCCGTAGATGCGGCCGGTGCCGATGTTGGTCAGCGTGGTGGCGTTGATCCGGGTTTCCTGTCCGTCGATCACGCCGCGGTTGGTCAGCGTGTTGGCGGCCGTCACCGTGGTGTTGACGCCGCTGATGACACCGGTGGCGGCGTTGTTGACGTTGACGGCCGAAGCGGCCAGGTTGCGCCCGGCCTGCAGTTTGCCGCTGTTGCTGAGGTTGCCGGTGGTTGAAACCGTGACGTCACGGTTGGCGATGACTTCGCCGGTGTTGTCGAAATCGCTGGTCAGTGTGAGGGTCAGGTCCTGCTGCGACAGCAGGCTGCCGCCGCCGCCCAGGCTGGCGGCGTTGGCCACCAGCGACGTGCCGGCAATGACAGTGCCGCCGGTATTGCTGATCGCCAGCGTCTTGGCGGCGGCCGTGTCTTGCAGCGTAGCCGTGTTGCCCGCGCTGATCAGCCCGGCATTGTTGTCGATGCTGCCGGAACTGGTGACGGTGGTGTTGGCACTGGTGCGTATCGCGCCTGAATCGTTGGCGAGCGAGGCGCCCGTGATGGCGATGTTCTTGCCCTCCAGGCCCTGGTTGGCGCCGGAGGTGCTGCTGTTGACGACGCTGGCAGCGGCCAGGGTGACGGTCTCGCCGCTGCGGACCAGGCCGCCGGTGTTGTTGATGGCGCCTGGCCCTGCGGCCACGGAAACATCGCCCGCGGCCTGCAACTGGCCGCCGCTGTTGTTGAAGCCGGTGGTGGTGAGGCTTGCGGTGGACTCGCTGACGATCTGCCCGCCCGCGTTGCTGACATTGGCCGCGCTGGCGGTCATTGCGCCCCTGGCGCCGATGGAACCGGCTGCGTTGTTGATATCGCCGGTGGTCAGGGTCACAGCACCTTGGGAAGTGATGCCGCCCGCGCCGCCGCTGTAGCCCGCGGCGTTCGTGTTCGTGAGCGTCTGGCCATGGGTGTTGATGGCCAGGGCGCCGGTGGATTGAATCAGCCCGGCGGTGTTGGTCAACATGCCGCTGTCTATCGTGGTGATGCCGCTGGCGGAGACACTGCCGCCGGTGTTGTTGAAGGCCTGCTGGTGGGTGTCGACGGTGACGGCCGCGCCGGTGATCGTGCTGCCGGTGTTGGTGAGACCCGTGTTGCTCAGCGCGACATTGCCGCCGGCGCTCAAGCGCCCGCCCTGGGCGCCACCGCCGGCCACGGTGTTGCTGGTGGCGCCTGTGGTTGTGACGGCAAGGTCACCTGCCACCGAAGCGACAGTGCCGGACGCATTGGACAGGCTGGCGGCGTTGACGGTAACTGCGCCATTGGCCGCGACTGTGCCCTGCGTGTTTTGCAGCGCGCCTGCGGCGGTCACTGCCAGGGTGCCTGTGGCCACCATCATGGCGCCCGCTTCGTTGGTCAAGCCTGCGCCCGTGGTGATGCCGCCGTTGCCCTGGGCGCTGATGACCGCACCGGCACCAGTGTTGGTGATGGCACCGATGGTCGTGATGTGGGTATTGCCGGCGGCCTGGATTTGCCCGCTGTTGGTGAGCCAGCCGTTGGCCTGCAGCACCAAATCGCCGCCGCTGGCGCCTATGACGCCGGCATTGCGCACACCCAGGCCGGTTTCGGTGCCGACGAGGAAAATCTTGCCGGCATACATGCCGCCGATCTGGGCTACATCAATCGCATAGGTCGGTGCAGGGCCGGTGCCGGCTATCGGTGTGGCGCCGGTCTGGGCCGCATCAATCTGGTTGGCACCGGTCGTCACGCGGAGCTCTTTGGCCCAGATGCCTGCATTGAGCTGCACGGCGCGCGCCAGGATGGCGGTGTAGTCGGCCGTGCTGGTGTCCAGCCCGGTGCCGCCCACACTGACGTTGCCGCCCTGCACACGGAAACCTTCAAGCGCGCCGCCGTTCAGCACCGGGCTGCCGGTGGTCAGAGAGACGCGGCTGGCGTTGAGGAAGCCGCCGCCGTTGACGTTGATACCCGCCGGGTTGGCGATGATGACTTCGGCGCGCTGGCCGGCAACCTCGACATAGCCGCGCAGCTGGGTGGGGTTGGCCGAATTCACCTCGTTGAGGATGACGCGGGCAGGGCCCGTGGCCAGCCAGGGATTGGCACCGACAAAGCCGCCCAGCTGGGTCTGCACATTGGTACGGCTGTTGTTGAGGATGACGCCGCTTTGCGGAACGTCAAACTGGATATAGGTGTTGCGGCTGACACCGGCCGCGCTGGGCGTCTGGATATTGACCTGCGGCAAGCCGTTGGCTGTTTGCAGCACAGTGGGGCGCTGGTTGGCAGGGGCGGATGGGTCCACGACGACCTGTGCTTGCACGGCGGGTTGCAGCCAGAGCACCACGCCCAGCGCGCCCAGCACGGCAAAACGCACAGGGTGCAGGCACGCCAGAAACTCCCGGGAGGCGACCCTGCCCGCCGTCTCGCCGCCGGCGGCCTTGCCCTGGCCGGTGGCGGTTTCGGCCACCACCATGCGCTGGCCGCGCTTTGAATTAAAGATGATGCGGTGCAGGTTCTTGTTCATGGAGAAGGGGCGACGTGGATCACAAAAAATGGAAAGCGTTAGAACGAAGCGCTGAGGCTCACGCCCACGGTGCTGTTGGCGGTGCGGAAGAATTCGGGCTTTTTGACGGGTGCGCCGATGAAGAAGTCGTACTGCAGCTTTTTGAAACCGCCGCGCACGCCGATGACGGCGCCCGTCAGCCGCTTTCCCGCCAGGAATTCGCTGCTGGGGCCGCCGACTTCGCCGTGGTCCAGGCCGATGTAAACCTCCTGGCCGGTATCGCCCAGCGCGGTGCTGAGTTCGTTGCGCAGCAGCCAGCCGCGTTCGGCACTCAGCGACGACTCGCCGTCAAAGCCGCGCACGGTGTAGCGCCCGCCGATGGAAAAGCGGTCTTGCGGGGTCAGGGGCGTGCGATTCTGCTGCAGTCGCCAGGCGGCGCTGTAGCGCAGGCCGATACCGGCCAGCTTGAAGGGCCACTGAAGGTTGGCGTCGGCGTTGATGAGGGCAAAGCGCGAAGTGCCTTCGCCAAATGCTTCTTCGGGCGCAGGCAGCGAGCCGAAAGCGCCTGTGCCGCGCCTGTAGGCCAGATTGCCTTCGAGCGTGGCCTGGCCTATGAACTCCTTGTGGCCGACACCCAGTTCCCAGCCGCCGACCACGCGACGCTGAACCTCGACTTCGGTATCGTCAATAAAGTTATTGGAACGGCGCTGGAAGGCCTTGGCGCTGACGGTGGTCTTGCGGCTGGCGTCCCGGTAGACGAGACGCGAGAGCTTGAGTTCGGCGTTGCTGCTGGTGCCGCGGTAGACATAGTCTTGGGTGAGGCCGGCGACGCTTTGAAAGTAACGGTTGTCGCTGACGGTGGCGCCCAGCGTCCAGTAGCCAAAAGGCACGGAATAGTGGACCGTGGTGCCGCGCGTGCCGCGGCCACCCGCGTCACCGCCGCCCAGGTCGGTATTGAGCGACACGTAGAACAAGTCGTTGAGCGTCCACCAGTTGTCGTAGGACAGCGTGATGCCGCCCTGGTATTTGCCGGTAGCCTTGGAGCCGCTGTCGTCGGCGAACACCGAGAGGCGAAACGGAAAGGCCTGCTTGTAGCTGATGACCAGGTCGCTTTCGCCGGGCCGGGCTTCAGGCGTCTTCGCTTCCTCGATCTGGATGTCGGCCTCGGCCGTGGGCACGCGCTTGAAGTTTTCCAGGGCTTGCTCGATGTCGCGAAGATTGAGCAGGTCGCCAGGCTTGGCGGGCAGGGCCGTCCAGGCATTGCCGCGCGCATCGCTGCCTTCCGAAAACCGGACAGCGCGTATGCGGCCGGGAATCAGCGTGAGCGTGAGGACACCGGTTTTGAGGTCTTGCGGCTCGGCGAGCACGCGCGTGGTGACATAACCGCGCGCAATGACGGCGTTCTGGACGCGCTTGATCACGATGCCGATACTGTTTGCGCCCAGGCAGCGGCCCACCGGTGAATCCTTGGCGTCCGGCCCCGCTGCGGCATCGAGCGCCCAGGCGAACCGGGACGCCAGCGCGGCTTGCTCGCCCGCAATGATCCGAAGCGTAAGTGTGTTGACCGGAAAGCACGGCGACTCCGCAGCGGGTAGCCTTGCATTTTCGGCCTCGGGCGCGTTTGGAAGGCGTACATCGGGCGCCCGCTCCTGCTGCTCGCGCAGCAAGCGCTCACGCTCCTGGGCACGGCGCTGCTCCTGGTCAGCGCTGGTTTGCGGCGCGGGCTGAGCAAGCGCAGGTCCCGCCAAGGCGGCCAAAACCAGGCCGGCGCACAGCTTGCGCGAGGTGATCCATGATTTGGCGAATTTTTTGGTGCGCCCTGGCACCTCCCCGAGTGATACACCCAAGTCATCGTGTGGCTTGGCCAATCACGCTCTCCCTGATTCATTGTTGTTGTCGCCAGGCCGTGCGCCTGGTGTTACCAAGAGTTTAAATTTGAAGCGGCGAAATGTAAGAACTGTTACTTGAGAGAGCTCTCAAGTGTTGGTTTTTAGGCCAATGTCGTGCGAATCATTAGGGCCCTATCAAAACCGGGCGTTGCCGACTCTTGCTGCCCGTAGCTGATAGAGACAGCTATTCCAACGCGTGACGCGAAGACAAATAAGCCCGGATTTCCCGACCAAGGTCTTCAAGCGCCGCGACCATGGGGATGTTGTAGCGCTCACACACAACATCGACGTTTCCCTTGCGCCAGTAACCCGGAGGGCAGCAGACAACCGCCTTGCGTCCCCGGGCCGCGAGGCCGAGTTCCAGCAAGGTGACGGGGGCTTGTGATTGCGGGGCAAAGTAGAACGCGATCATCCCCGCCGCTTCCATCGCGGCCAGCTCCCATTCGACCTGTTCGCGAAACGGTGGAAAGCCGGCTTCCGCCAACCAGCTTGAATCCCATTGCGCCCGGCGAGGGTTGAGCAAAATTCCGGGGCAATCCGCAAGAGACAAGGCCAGTTCCGCTTGCCAGTCAACGCTGTGCCCCAGGTCGATGGAGCCGGCCAGGAACACCGCCTTGTCAAGAGGCAGGGTTGCAAGAGGGGTGGGTGGCTGGATGAGCTGCATTAATCGTCAAGAGTCGTCAGGCGCTAGTGAAGGCCAAAGACCAACGCACATGGAAGAGATTGCCACGCGCGGCACCGTTCAAATGCGGTCCGTCAACGAAAAGAAGAAATCCAGCATATGGAAGTGATCGTCATGAAAGCGATCCTCCATGGCGGCCAGTTTCTCGATCGGCACCCACTCCACCGCCGCCGCATCATCCGCGGCCTGCACTTCAGGCAGGCTGCGCGAACCTAGGTCGAAGAAATGCGCGTGTGTGATCACGCGGCCGCGCAGGCTGCGGTCCGGGTGGTCAAACACATGGACGGCTTTCAAGGCGTTTTTCATGTCGCCGGCCAGCAAACGCAGCTGGGTTTCTTCTTCGAGTTCGCGCAGGGCTGACTGGTACACGGTTTCGCGCTGCTCTATGAACCCGCCCGGCACCGCGTACAAGCCCTTGCCGGGGGAACGCCCGCGCTGGATCAGCAGCACACGGCCGCTGCATTTGACGACCGCATCCACCGTCACAAAAACCGGCGCATAGGGCGCGCCTGCCCACTTGGCCTTTTCCTGTCTAAGGCTCTCCCACTCCTGCGCGAGTTCATGGAAATAAGGCAAGGCCGCCCAGGTGCGAAGAAATGCAACGGTGCTGGCCGGCGCCTGGCTCACCAGGGCGGCAAGCGCCGGTTCCAGCGCCGCACCGGCATTGCCGAAATAGGCGTCACGCAAAGCGCTGGCGTCGATCCGGCCTTGCGATTCGACGGCATCAAGCGTCCAGCCGGGGAAATTCTTCAAGTACTCGCTGGTCGCATCCTTGAAATGCCCGACGAGCACAGGGGACCCAGCCTTGTCGCCGGCCAGTTCCGCCACGCCGTGCTTGACCGCCGATACCCAGCGCTCGGGGTCATAGTAATCACGCACCGGCAAAAAACGGACCCTGTCCCTGTCCGCCTCGGGCAAGGCCAGGCGAATCATCTCCGCCCGCTCCTGCCAGGTGAAGGGGTTCTTGGGCGTGCGTGCCTGGTAAGCCGAGCCCAGCACCACGATGCACAGCGGTGCCACTTCCAGCGCCCGGCGCAGCAGCGCAAGTTGACCGTTGTGGAAAATCTGGAAGCGGCCGATGTAGACCGAGACCTCGTGTTGTTTGGAAGTTGATGTCATGGGAGCCTGGTCAAGCTAATTAAATTTGGCGGCAATCGGCATCTGGCGGCCTGAGCCGAAAGCCCGTGCGCGCAAACGGATGATGGGGGGCGCCTGACGGCGCTTGTATTCGTTGCGGGCGATCATGCCCTTGATGCGTTCGACCATCGCGAAACCCTCGGGCTCATTGCGAAGCTGTGCAACAAAGGCAAAAGCTTTCTCATACTCCCATGCGGCCAGGCGCCGGCCCTCGATCAAAAGCTTGAGCACTTCGTCGAGCACCGGGTAAGGCGGCAGGCTGTCCACGTCCTTCTGGTCGGGCGCCAGTTCCGCCGAGGGGGCCTTGTCAATGATGGCCTGCGGAATGATTTCGGTGCCCGCGGCTTCATTGAGATGGCTGGACAAGGCGAAGACCTCGGTTTTGTAGAGATCGCCGATCAGGCCCAGGCCGCCGTTGGTGTCGCCGTACAGCGTGCAGTAGCCCACGGAGATCTCGGACTTGTTGCCGGTGGTCAGCAGCAGGTGGCCGAAGCTGTTGGAGTATTCCATCAGGATGGTGCCGCGCGCACGCGCCTGCAGGTTCTCCAGCGCGATGCCCTGCAGCGCCTGGCCGAAGGCGCTTTCAAAGCCGCCGGAAAATTCGTTCACGATGCCGGCGATGGGGTGGTGAAGCAGCTCCACCCCCAGGTTGCGGCACAGGATTTCAGAATCGTCGACCGAGCCGGCCGACGAGAAGCGTGACGGCATGGTGATGGCCGTCACATTGGAGGGGCCCAAGGCTTCAGCAGCCAGTGCCAGTGTCAAGGCTGAATCAATGCCGCCCGACGAGCCGATCACCGCACGGCTGAAGCCGCAGCGGCGCGCATAGTCTTTGAGGCCCAGCACAATCTGTCGCCGGTAAAACGCCATGGTCGAAAGGCCCTCCATCGGAACGGCGGCGGGCGCGTCCCCGGCCAGCGTCAGAAAGCGCCCGTTCTCAAAGCGCAGGGTGGTCACGTCTTCGGCGAAGCGCCCGGCCTCAAACACCACGCCGACCTGCGGCTCCACTGCGAAGGACGCGCCGTCATACACCAGCTGGTCATGGCCGCCCACCTGGTTGACATAGAGGATGGGCAGCTGGTTGCGTTTGCTGGCGGCACCGAAGATCTGGTGGCGCTGCTCGCGCTTGCCGATGTTGGACGGGCTGGCGTTGATGGAGATCACCAGGTCGGGCGCGGCATCGCGCATGCGGTCGAACGGGTTGATCGCATAGTCCAGGCCGTCGTCGTTCCAGCCGTCTTCGCAGATCAGCACGCCCACCTTGGCGTCGCGTATGCGCAAGACCTTGGCCACGTCCTGGCCGGGCTCGAAATGCCGGCGCTCGTCGAAGATGTTGTAGGTGGGCAGCAGCTGCTTGGCGTATTCGAGCAGCACCTCGCCTCCCTTGATCACACACAGGCTGTTGCGCAGCTTCTTGCCCGGCGCTTCGCGGCGTGCGGGCAGGCCTATCACCCAATAAAGATTCGGGATCTGGCGCGAAGCCAGCAGCAGGTCCTGCAGGGCCGCATCGACGCGGTCCATAAAGCCCTCTTCTTCCAGCATGTCGCCCGGGTAGTAGGCCGTGAGCGACATCTCGGAGAAGACAACGATGTCGGACTGGTCGGTCCAGGCCTTGCTGGCGGCCGCGACCATTTTGGACACATTGCCGGCAAGGTCGCCGATGGTGAAGTTCAGCTGGGCAGCGGTGATTTTGAGCATGGCGTCCTTAAACCTGCGCGGGGAAACGGAAAACCTGGCGCAAATAGGCCAGGAAGGTCTGGTCGTTGCACAGCGTCTTGCCCGGGCTGTCCGAGAGTTTCGCTACCGGCCTGGCATTGGCGCCGGTCAGCTTCATCACGATGTTCAGCGGCGTCAGCCCGACGTCGTTCGTGAGGTTGGTGCCTATGCCGAAGCCGGTTTGGGTGCGCGCGGCAAACGCGCGGTACAGCTTGAGCACGGTCGGCACATCGAGCCCGTCCGAGAATACCAGGCGCTTGTTCTGCGGATCGACCCGCAGCTTGGCATAGTGGGCCAGGGCTTTTTCGCCCCAGGCAAACGGGTCACCCGAATCATGGCGCAAGCCGTCGAACAGCTTGGCGAAATAGAGATCGAAATCCGCCAGGAAGGCGTCCATGCCGACCACGTCCGTCAGCGCCACACCGAGGTCGCCGCGGTACTCCTGCACCCAGTCTTCCAGCGCGGCGCGCTGGAAGTCGCGCAGCGTCATGCCCAGGGCCTGGTAGGTCTGCAGGTATTCGTGGGCCATGGTACCTATGGGGACCAGGCTGAGCTCCTTGGCCAGCAGCACATTGGAGGTGCCCTTGAAGTACTGCGGAATTTCGCGCTTGAGTGTGGTGACCACCTCGGTCTGCCAGTCGCGCGAGAAGCGGCGCCGCACACCGAAGTCAAAAAACTCGAAGGGGTTGCGCAGCGCAGGTTCTTTTTCGAAGGCGCGCAGGATGTCTATCTTGTCCTGCAGGCGCTTGCGGCCCTCCACAAGTGCGGCGGCCTGGTCGAAGCGACGGAAGTACAGCTCGTTGACGATGGCCAGCACAAAGATTTCAAAAGCCATGGTGTGCACCTGCGGGCCCACGGCCTTGATCACCAGCGTAGGGCCCTCGGCCGTGGCGGTGATGAATTCGCGCTGGAACTGAAAGAGGCGCAGAAAGTCCACAAAGTCGCTCTTGATAAAGCGAAGCCCTCGCAGGTAAGCCAGCTCTTCGGGCTGAAAGCGCAGGGTGCAGAGATGGTCAAGCTGCGCGTTGACTTCGCCCAGCAACTCGCTCAGTGGATAGCCCGGCTGGTTGCGGCAGACGAAGGTGTATTCCGCCTCGGTTTGCGGATGCCTGTGCAGCATGGTTTGCCACATGGTGAACTTGTAGAGGTCGGTATCGAGCAGGCTTTGGATGATGGGTTGCATAGTGGCTTTGTTTGTGGAAAGGGGCTACTCAAGCGCCGGCTTGGAGGGTTTTCAGGATTTTCGCGCCGCTCACGCCGGCATAGCCTTCAGAGCATCCCGGACTCGGGTGAGCACACGGCCTAACTTGTTTTGACCCTGCCATTGCTGGGGGTCCAGGCAACGAGGGTCGGACTCTTCCAGGCCGATGCCCCATATGGCGTCATCGGGAGCTGCCTCGACCAGGAGGGTGTCGCCGGTGGCCAGAAGGGCTGCCTTGCGTTCTGCATCCTGAGAGAACTTGGCAAGCAGGCCCGGGAACATCAGGTCTTCCGCCTGAGCTTGCCAGACAGCCTCGACGTAGCCCTTGACCTGGCGGCCAAGCGCCTTCTGCTTGCGGGGGTTGGTCTCAGCCATGATGAGCTCCGCGGTTGAAAGGTCCTCAAACAGCATTGCCTTCGCAAACATCATGTACTGCTCACTGCAGTTGAAGGTCCGGCCATCGACGACGAAGTCGCCCCGGTTCCAGTTGCTGAACACCTCGTTCGTTCTCCAGAAGAGAGTCATGCCTGCAACAGTTCGCATAGTTGTCTTTCTTGAATCGGCTATAGATCAGCTTGCATGAAGGGCTTTGTCACGAGGAAGAAAGCCCCGTTCATGCGTTGGCTTGCAGGGTGGCCAGCATGGCCGCGCTGGTCGACAGCACCGCGCCGCGGGCGGCCATGTCGTCCAGGAAGGCCTGGTGCTGCGCTTCAAAACCGCCGACAGGGCTCATGCAGTCGGTCAGCAGCACCACCTTGCCTGGCTTGCCGGAGGGCAGGTTGGCGACGATGTGTTCGGTGGTCGCCTTCACGCAGTGGCTGCTGGCTTCACCGGCGATGATGAGCGTGTCCGCCTGGTCCAGCGACGCGATCAGGGTCGTGTTGAGCTGCGTTGCCGGGTCTTCCGCATCCGGCACCTCGGCCTGCATGGCGCTGTAGTGTTCCGTCCAGGGGTTGCTGCCCTTGCTGATCTTTTGCACCATGGCCAGTCGGCTGTCTTCCCAGCGGTTGTAGGCGGCCTTCACGGCGGGGTGCACATTGTGGCCCCAGCTGCCGATTTCGCAGTGCACCGGCCAGACCATCAAGGTGTAGCGGCCGCGCCGCTCGAGCTCGTCGATATAGGCCAGGGCCCGGGGCAGCATGGCCGTGTCTTTGGGCACATAGTCGCCCTTGCGCACCTGCGCGGCGGTAATTGCCGTGAACGGCCCCACGGCCGCACCGGCGCCGGTTTGCCAGAAGGTCGGGTGGGCGATGTCAAACCTGTGGTGGGAATCCAGCGTCACCGCGATGGCGGAGAGGCCGGAGGCGCCTTCGCGGATCAGCCCGGCCAGGCGCAGCATGTCCGCATGGGCGCCCGCCACCGGCAGGGCCGGCGATGTGGTTTGCCCCGTCACGGGATCGACGGGCAGCCAGTCGGCCGGCAGGTCGCAGAAGTCGTTTTGCGGGTCGATGATCAGAAGCTGGATGTTTTTCTTCATGGTGTCCTCCGTTGGGATTGATTGAGGCTGATTGGGGTTGATTGGTACAGTGCCGCTGATTCTCGCAGCAGCCGGTTTACCGTTATTCCACCAGGACGCCCCGGGTGGCGCAAACGCCGATGCGGGCTTCCATGCCGGCAGTAAACCGCAGGAAGTCCGATTCCATGCCGTCCGAAAAAATCACGCCGTTGTCCGGCATGCGCGAGCGCAAAGTCAGCACCTCCGTCTCCTCGATCGCCCCATAGAGCAAGGAAGTCTGGGTGGCCCGGCTGGCAAAAGGCTCGCGCACGGCGAAAATCAGGTGGTCGGTGTCGCGCGGCATGGGCTCGTAGCCCTCGCCGTGCCCATAGCCCGCGGCATTGGCAATGCCGACGGAGCCGGTGACGATGCTTTTCAGCCAGGCCGTGGAGCCCAGCCCGGTCGAGACAATCAGGCCTGAAGACGACTGCGCTTCCTTCGTGCCGCGGAACTCGATGTCGTAAAGCGCCGAGGTGTGACTTTTCGGGCCTATGAAGAGGTCGTTGACGCCCCGCAGCACCTGCCCGTCGGACAGCCTGGCCTCCGCCATGGTGACCAGCGAGGTGGCGCGGCTGCCCTTGGCAACCCCGGGCAGCACCGAAGCAAGCTGCGAGGGCTCAAACGGCAGCAGCACACCGTCCCAGCGTTTGGGCTCCGGGTTGACGCCCACCAGCGGCTGGCCGTTCAGGTACTTCAGGGTGTTGGCGACCATACCGTCCTGGCCCAGCGTCACCACGATGTCGTCGGCCGCAAAGATGTAGTTGGTCAAATGCGCCCGATCGATGATCTGGTAGCGGCCCCAGGCCTGCAGCGCTTCAGCGACCACCCGCAGACTGCGGGCATAGGCCTCGTTCTCGCGCAGGTAGTCGCTGAAGTCGGCGCCCAGGTGCTCCAGGTAGAACTGCGCCTGGCCCAGGGTCTGGTAGCGCGCCACCAGCTCTTCGAGCCGGGTCTGGCGTGTGACCAATACCACCTTGCGGTTCTCGGCTGCGGACATGCTGCTTTCCTTTCCTGCTTTCGATTACTTACGGGCCGCTGCCACCTGCGCGGAACGGGCTGCGCTGTTCACACCGGACAGCAGCGAGTTCAGCAACTCGGGCGACATATTCAGCTGCCCTATCTTCTCGGCCTTGTCGGCAATGCCGCCAAAGGCCTGGGCGATCAGCTGGGCCGGGTCCATGCCGGCGGAGGCCAGCGCCTGGATGGTGCGAGGGTCCACCGCCTGGAAGGTCTTCATGATGGCGTCCAGCCGGGCGGCTTCCGCTTCGGCCAGGGTGCGCGAGTTGGCGGCCTGGCCGTTCACGTAGAGCTTGCGCTTTTCCTCGAGCGCGACATCCGAATCCATCTGCTCGGTGCGCAGGGCGTTTTCCTTGCGCATCACCGAAGCCTTGGCGGCCATCTTGGCGTCCTCGATCTGGCTGCGCTTGTCTTCCACGGCGACTTCGGTGTCCAGCTCGTTCTCGCGGATGGAGCGCTCGTTCTGGACCGCGGCCATGCGGCGCAGGTAGATCGCGTCGTCGGCGGCCTTGAGGTTGGCCTCGCGCGATTCGGCTTCCAGGGCGCGGGCGATGTCCGGCGTCGGCTTGATGGCCAGGATGGAAACACCCAGGACCTGCAGGCCCAGCGCGGCAATCTCAGGCTGCGCGCCCAGGCTGGCTTCGGCATGGCGGGCGATTTCGGCCGAGGACAGCAAGGCTTCCTTGAGCGCCAGCGCCTGGACTTTCTGCTGGATGATGACCTGGACCTGCATGCCGACGCGGTCGCCCAGCTTGAGCGGATCATCCGAGGCATAACCCTGGCCGTTGGCCTTGAGCGAGAAATCCATCAGGCGGGCCGTCAGCTGGGGGGTTTTGACCTGGTAGGTGACCTGGCCCTGCACCGTGACGTTCTGGAAGTCGGAAGTCACCAGGGTCAGCATAAAGGGGTGGTGGGCGCTGGCCACGGGCACCGCGACCACGGTGGAGGTGGGTGCGTAGTAATAAAAAGACTGGCCCGCGCCCTCCCGGACCACTTTGCCCTTTTTGAACTGGATCAAATGGACCGTGGGCTGTGACTTGATGAACCGGATACCTAACATGGTGCATTCTCCTTCTGGTTGACTGATTCGCTACTTGATCGTCAGTAAGTTGTACTGAACAACCTATTTATAAGTTGCATAATACAACTTAATTCAAGTTTGTCAAACAGGAATGCAGACATGGCCACCAAAAAGAGCACCCTGAGCTTTGAGCGACCGCTGACCACCGTGGACATCGTGATCTTCACGGTGCTCGACGAGCAATTGCAGGTCCTGCTGGTCCAGCGCCCGGGTGGGCCTGAAGAGCCCTACCCGAATGCCTGGGCCCTGCCGGGCGGTTTTGTGGACGTGGACAAGGATGATTCGCTGCTGGCTTGCGCCAAACGCAAGCTGCTCGACAAGACCGGGGTCAAGAGCCCCTACCTCGAACAGCTGGGCAGCTGGGGCGGCAAGACGCGCGACCCGCGCGGCTGGTCGGCCACKCATGCCTACTTTGCGCTGCTGCCCGCCGATTCCGTGAAGCTGGTGCAGGACGAGGCCAAACCCGCCAAATGGCATCCGGTCGATGAACTGTCGCCGCGCAAGCGCTTGGCCTTTGACCACGGCGACATCCTGCAGGCCGCGCTGGAGCGCTTGCGAAGCAAGGTGGAATACACCTCGCTGCCGGCCTTCCTCCTGCCGGAGCCCTTCACGCTGCCGCAGCTGCAGAAGATGTATGAAGTGGTGCTGGGGCGGCCCATCGACAAGAGCGGTTTTCGCACCCGCGCCCTCGCGGCGGATTTTTTAAAGGAAGACGGGTCCCTGGACGTCGGTTCGCCCCGGCCCGCCATGGGCTACCGGCTCAAGGACCGCAGCGCGGTGATGTATTTCCCGAGGACCTTCAGTCCGCGCAGCTAGGCAGGCATTCAGCGTGCGGCTCGGCTGGCATAAACCGTTTCGACCGGCAGCAGCAGGGTCGGGTCATCATCCGTGGCATGCGGGCGCTGTGATGCGACGAAGTCGCTCATGTCGATCACCTCCAGCAGTTCGTCCGTGGCCATGGCACGTAGAGCTTCTCCGCGCAAACCAAGCTGGATAGCCCGGCGGGCCAGCTTCGCTCCCGATGGTGCATGGTCCGGATCCCACTGGCGCCTGACGTTCGAAGCCGCCACGGCAGCCTGCCAATCCTGCGGGCTGGCGTAAGTCCCGCTGTCGAAAGTGGAAGGCACGGCAGCCTCGAGCAAGGAGTCGAAGAACGTTCGCCTCAGCCTCAAACCCAAAACCCCCTCCTGCCCGTCCTTGGTGCCCCAGCCTGACCGGTACATCATCCACAGGAAGTTGGGCTTGATCCAGCTCATGCGGCTGAAGCTGAAGTCCGGGCCGCCCAGCTGCCCATGCTTGATGGCGTATACGGTCGTGCTGGGTCGATAGGCCTGGTAAACGACGATGGTCTCCGCGTCGTGGTGCGCCAATACATGCTGTCCCTCAGTTGGCCATAAGCGCCGCTGTTCTATGTGGGGAGCGGTAGCCAGCTTCACTCAAGGCTCCCGGCTTCGACGACGCGGAGGTAGACCGCCGGCACGTGGTCGGTCAGCCACACATGGTTGTCCGATCGAAAGAACGCAAAACCCTGGGCCGCCATCCGCTGGGCGTCAACGGCGAGTAGCACCGGCTGGCCGTAGCGCCGGCCCACGGCAGTAGCGGTCTCACTGCTTTCGCTCAGGTGCACATGATGGCGCTGGCGTTTGCTCAGGCCTTCGGCCAGTATTGCCTCCAGGAAACGCGACGCGGTTCCGTGAAACAGCCTGGCCGGCGGCGCTACAGGCGGCAAGCCCAGTTCAATCTCGACGGAGTGGCCCTGGTTGGCGCGTATGCGCAGCCCGTCTTCGCTGAACGCGAAACGCTTTTTATCGCTGGTTCTGACGACCTCTTCGAGCAAGGCACGGGAAAGCGTGTGCCCCGCAGCCGAGGCTCTGGCGAGCAGTTCGTCGACACCGGCCCAGCCGGCGGCATCAAGCTCAAGCGCTATGGTGGACGGTTTGTGCCGCAGCACCAGGCTGAGGAACTTGCTGGCCGCGGTGAGTTGTTGTGATGTCATGCGATTTCCTTTTATTGTTATTTTCACGGATAGGTTGTCTTGAACAACCTATATGGTTGCATAATACAACCAAACAAGACAAGCCGCAAACATTTGTCCAATTCCCATCGGTTTTTGTATTCCACTGTATCCGCGCATCCCTCCGATACCCGGCCATACGCACCGGCCCGGGCAAGATACACCAGGGATACCTCGCGGCCTTCCAATGCCTGCATGGGCAGCTGGATTCTTCCAATGCCGCGTTTCATCCCTCACTACCCAAGGACTGACCATGACCGCTCGCCGCCAATTTCTGGCCACCGCTGCCGCCGCCACAGCCGCCGCCTTTGCCATGCCTGATGCTTCGGCTTTCTTTTCGCTGGGGCGCACGCCCACGGCGGCGCCCGAGTTCGCGGGCATAGACACTTGGCTCAGTTCGGCGCCGCTGCGCATGGCCGAGCTGCAGGGCAAGGTGGTGCTGGTCGATTTCTGGACCTACACCTGCATCAACTGCCTGAACCACCTGCCGGCCGTGAAGTCCTGGCATGAGAAATACAAGGACAAGGGCCTGGTCACGGTGGGCGTGCACACGCCGGAGTTCGCGTATGAAAAATCGACGAAGAACGTGAAGGCCGCGATGGAGCGCCTGGGCATACAGCATGCCGTGGCGCAGGACAACAGCTACGCCACCTGGCGCGCCTTCAGCAACAACTACTGGCCGGCCATCTACCTTATCGACAAAAAGGGCATGGTCGTCTACAGCCATTTCGGCGAAGGGCGTTACGCCGAGACCGAGAAGACCATACAGGCGCTGCTGGCCCAATAAGGCCAGCGCCTTACCGGCCCCGGGGGCACAATGCCGGGGTTGGGATTTTTTCCAGGACAGCCATGCAGCAGCAGCCAGACCACATCCTCATTGTTGACGACGACCGTGAAATCCGGGAGTTGCTGGGCAGCTACCTCGAGAAAAACGGCTTGCGCGTGACCAAGGTGGAATCCGGTCGGCACATGCGCGCCGCGCTGGAGAACGCTGCCGTGGACCTGATCGTGCTGGACCTGATGCTGCCCGGCGAGGACGGCCTCACCCTGTGCCGCGACCTGCGCGCCGGCAAGCACAAGGCCATTCCCATCCTGATGCTGACCGCGCGCAACGAGGAAGCCGACCGCATCCTGGGCCTGGAGATGGGCGCGGACGACTACCTGGCCAAGCCCTTCGCGGCGCGCGAACTGCTGGCGCGCATACGCTCGGTGCTGCGCCGCACGCGCATGCTGCCGCCCAACCTGCAGGTGGAGGAACCGTCCCACCTGCTGAGCTTCGGCGACTGGCAGCTCGACACCACCGGCCGCCACCTGCTGGACGCCAGCGGCACGCTGGTGCCGCTCAGCGGCGCCGAATACCGGCTGCTGCGCGTCTTCCTGGACCATCCGCAGCGCGTGCTGAACCGCGACCAGCTGCTCAACCTCACGCAGGGGCGCGACGCCGAATTGTTCGAGCGCTCCATCGACCTGCTGGTGAGCCGGCTGCGCCAGCGCCTGGGCGACGGGGCGCGCGAGCCGCGCTACATCAAGACGGTACGCAGCGAGGGTTATGTGTTCAGCGCCGCGGTGCAGGGCCGGGCGGAGTCCGCATGACGCCAGCCCACCCAGGCGCCCGGCCGCGCTGGCCGCACAGCCTGTTCGCGCGGCTGATGCTGATCCTGCTGCTGGGCATACTGGCGGCCCAGGCCATGTCTTACCTGCTGGTGATGTATGAGCGCGGCCTGGTGGGCCGCGACCTGATGCTGGACAACCTCGAAAAAGACATCACCAGCTCCGTCGCCATCCTGGACCGCGTGCCGCCGGCCGAGCGCCCCAACTGGCTGCCGCTGATAGACCGCAAGAACTACCGCTACCAGTTGGACGGCGGCATCACCGAGCCCGGCGGCGACAACGAGATCGTCGCGCGCGTCAGCGCATCGATCGCCAATGCGGTGGACAAGCGTTACCAGGTCACGGTCAATGCGATCCCGGGCGACCCGAAGCGCGTGCACATCCACCTGCGCCTGAGTGACGGCGCGCCGGTGACCATCAACCTCTGGGCCGCGGCCACGCCGATCTCGCCCTGGCTGCCGGCGCTGCTGCTGCTGCAGCTGTCGCTGCTGGCCGTCTGCGCTTTTTTTGCGGTGCGCATCGCGACCCAGCCGCTGCGGCGCCTGGCCCATGCGGCCGATGCGCTGGGTCCTGACCTCAAGGGAACGACGCTGCCCGAAGGCGGCCCGACCGAGGTGGCGCGCGCCTCCAGCGCCTTCAACGCCATGCAGCGGCGCATTGCCGGTTACCTGGCCGAGCGCACACAAATCCTGGCCGCCATTTCGCACGACCTGCAGACGCCCATCACGCGCATGCGCTTGCGAACCGACCTGATGGACGACGAAGAACAGCGCGGCAAGCTGCAGCACGACCTCGATGAAATGGTGGCCCTGGTGCGCGAGGCGCTGGCCTATGCGCGCAGCCTGCATGGCGCCGACGAGGAAGCACGCAAGGTGGACCTTGATGCCTTGCTGGACACCCTGCGCTGCGACTACGAGGACGCCGGCAAACAAGTCACGGTGAGCGGGCGGGTCGGCCGACCCGTGATGAGCCGGCCGCTGGCGCTGCGCCGCATCCTGACCAATCTCAGCGACAACGCGCTCAAGTTCGGCAAGGAAGTCGAGCTGGCCGTGCAAGTCAAGGCCGACCAGGCCATTGAGATCTCGGTGCTGGACCGCGGGCCCGGCATCCCGGAGTCTGAGCTCGAGGCGGTGCTGCAGCCGTTTTATCGCGTGGAAAGTTCCAGGAACCGCGATACCGGCGGCACCGGCCTGGGCCTGGCCATTGCGCAGCAGCTGGCCGCATCGATAGGAGCCCACCTGAGCCTGGCCAACCGCACCGGCGGCGGGTTGGCTGCGCGGCTGGTGATGCCCGCTTCTTCGCCCGCTGAACCCTGACATCAAAAGAGCCGACCTGCCGATCACTCAGGCAGGCCGGCTTGGCCGTGCGCACTATGCAGGTTTAAACCAGGTTGATCTCCACATCGATATTGCCGCGCGTGGCCTTGGAGTAGGGGCACAGCTGGTGGGCGGCATCCACGATGCTGCGCGCCGTCGCGCTGTCCAGCCCCGGAAGCATGACATTCAGACGCGCCTGCAGGAAGAAGGCCTCGCCAGCCGTACCCAGGTCGACCTCGGCATCGACGGCCACGCCCACCGGCAGGCTGACTTTCTGCGCGGCGGCGGCACGGCCCATGGCGCCTATAAAGCAGGCAGACCAGCCGGCGGCGAACAACTGTTCGGGGTTGGTGCCCGCGCCTGCGCTGCCGGGTGGCGAGAGCTTGATGTCCAGACGGCCGTCGGCGCTGCGGGATTCGCCGTTGCGCCCGCCGGTGGTGTGGGTCTTGCCCGTGTAGAGGACTTTGTCGAGCAGGTTGATGGTGGTCATGGTGTTTTCCTTTTGGAAGTTAAAAAAAATGCGTCGAGAAAAGCGCCCCTGGCATTCGCGAAGCACAGATGAATTACAAGGCGCCGGTTTGTCGGCGATATCTTCGCAACGCAATGTTCTGTACGCGCAGGGCTGCTGGACACACTGCGGTACAAATCTCCGGCCCGGTGTTCTGAGGTCCGCTGGCCCCCACCCCCGCCCTCCCCCAGTGAGGGGAGGGAGCAAGAGTGCAGGTGAATTGCTCCTTCCTCCGCTGGGGGAAGGTGGGGATGGGGGCTGGCGGCGCTCAGCCCTGCCTGCGGCCCGTGCGCCAGACGACGGCCGGGCGAGAACTGATGCATTGGCAGTTGATCGGGTTGCGCAGCTCATGCGCAAAGCCACCCGCCAAAAACGTCAAGGCCATCCAGAGTTTTTTCATGCTCGTGGGATCGGTTCAGCCAAACGTAAAGGCATACACATGCGCGCCGGGATCCAGGAACTCGATCTCGAACAGATGGTCGCCCGCCGTGGCCGGCAGCCTGACCAGCTGATACAGCCGGTGCGCGTCAATCACGCCGCTGCCGTCCGCCGCGATGTCGGTGCCGTGGCTTTGGGCCGGCGGCTGCCCATCGACCCGCACACGAAAGCGCACCGGCCCCGCGCCGGCCTGGCGACCCAGCACCAGGTGCAGGTCGCGCGCGCGAAAGCGGTAGGCCAGGCGCGCGCCCGCCTGCATCGCCGCGGCGCGCTCGGCCTCCACCGTCCAGTGCCCGCCCAGCGTCCAGTGGTTCAGCGCCACGCTCGCGGCCGGCTCATAGCGCTGAGCACGGTCGGGCACAAGACCGCCGGCGGGCACGAAGTTGACGGCGCGCTCATGGCCCACATAGGTTTCGCCGGACAGCACGCGGTCGCCGGGCGCGGCCTGCACGCCCTCGCCTCGCACTTCGACCAGCCCGCCGTCACCGCGGCCCTTGCCGTTTCTCTCGGCCAGCAGCTTCTGGATCAGGCGCTCCGAGGCTTCATACTGCCCTTCGCCAAACACCTGGTGCCGCACCTTGCCCTGGGCATCGACAAAATACAGGGCGGGCCAGGCCTGGTTCTCAAAACCGCGCCAGATCGCATGCCCGCTGTCGATGGCGACGGGGTAGCTGATGCCCAGATCCTTGACGGCCCTGCGCACATTGTTTTCGTTTTTCTCAAACGCGAACTCCGGCGAATGCACACCGAGCACGACCAGGCCGGCATCGCGGTATTTGTCGGCCCAGGCGCGGATGTAGGGCAGCGTGCGCAGGCAGTTGATGCACGAGTAGGTCCAAAAATCGACCAGCACCACCTTGCCGCGCAGGTCCGCACTCGCCAGCGGCAGCGTGTTGATCCAGCCGGTCGCGCCGGCCAGCGGTGCGAAGGTGCTGTCCTGCCAGGCTGCGGGGGCCGGCGCAGTTTCGGCTTTTGCGGCGGCGAGCGGAACGGCGTCGGTCACAGTCATGAGCCCATCGCGCGGCGCCTGCGTTTGAAAGACATTGATCAGCGTTTGCTCAATCCTTGAGGTGCTGCCGAGCGACAGCTGGCTCAAGAGTCCGGTGTCCAGCCCCGTGGCGATCAGCGCCACACCGGCCAGCACCGCCGCGCCCATGCCGCGCCGCGCCCACTGGCTCACGCCCAGCGAACGCCGAAGCAAGCCATACACACGCCCGCCGACCAGCAGGGACAAGGCCAGCGAGGTGGCCGCGCCGCCCGCATAGGCCAGCAACAACAGGGAGGTGCCTGCGTTGGCGCCCTGGATGGCCGCGCCGGTGAGGATCAGCCCCAGCACAGGCCCGGCGCAAGGCGCCCACAGCAAACCCGTGGCCACGCCCAGCACCAGCGATGAAACAAAAGACCCGTCCCTGGCTGCTTCACCGTCACGGGATTCAGCGATGCGCGCGCCCAGCGCCACCAGCGGCCTCGCTGCGCGGTCAGCCAGCCCTGGAAACATCAGCGTCAAGGCAAACGCGGCGAGCAGCCCCAGCGCCGCGAAACGGCCGTACTCATTGGCCTCGACTGCCCAGCCGCCACCGACTGCCGCCAGCGTGGCCACCGCGGTGAAGGCCAGCGCCATGCCCAGCAGCATGGGCAAACCATTTTGCAGAAAAGGCCGGCCGGCGCGCGCCAGCACAAAGGGCAGCACCGGAAGAATGCAGGGGCTGACGATGGTCAGCACGCCGGCGGCAAAGGCAAGAATGAGAAAGCTCATGGTCGGGCGGTTTCAGGAGTGGGCACCCCGTGATTGAACCGCCGCGGCGTATCTCCGCTGTGTCGGCGCGGCCGCCTTATGGCATGCGGCTGTATCCGCAGACCGGGCGGATACATAGACATACAAATCCCTGAGCTACAAAGCGGATCAAGCCTGTGCGCCACATCAGTGCGCGCAATCCTGAGTGTTTTTAATCTGCGCAAATCTGCGTAATCTGCGGATGAATTTTTCTATCCACAGATTTCACAGATTTGCGCAGATTGAAAACAGAAAACCCGCGGTCATGGCGGCGGCGCGCGGCGGCGCCTTCGCATCAAGGAGGAGGTGGTGGCGGAGCCGGCGCAGCCGCTCCCGCCGGCGGGGCGTCCGCCTTGCGGTCGGCCTTGATGGCGTCATTCAGGCCTTTGAGGGCGCCCAGCACACCCCTGGCATCGCCGATCAACACGGAGCCCGCAAGGGTCAACAGGCTGGTGACGACGGTCAGGCCCTTCTTGATCTTGTTGATCTGTTTGATGAAGTCCTTGCCTTTTTTCGACGCTGCCTTCAATTTGGCGACGGCCGCAGCGGTGTCTTCGCCCAGCAAGCCTATGCTGTGCGCGACCAGCGAGGTGTTGGCAGCCCCCAGCTGGACCACCAGGTTCTGCAATCGCACGGTGTCCGGATCGCCCGGATTGGCGTCAAGGTAGTCCTGCAGCTGTTTTTTGGCTTCGACCACCGCTTCGCTGAGCGCGATGTAGGCTTCCAGTTCTTGTTGCGTTGCGTTGGGCATGGCAGGCTCCTAGTCAGATTTTGTTGATGCTGTTGCGCAGGTCACGGGCCTTCTTGATGAAGTCCTTGAGCGCCGCAAGCTTGTCGGGCTCGGTTTTCGCATCGAAGTTGTCGATCAGCTCCTTGTGCGCGAGCACCAGCGCATCGCTGGCCGCCCCGAACTTGGCGATCTTGTCTTCTTCGGCCGCGATTTCCTGCATGTTGGCGCGGTACTGCGGCTGCAAAAGCCGATAGGGAACGGCCCGGCTGCGGTTGGCCGCCGTAGCCACGGCATCATTCGGGACGAGCACATAGGTCGACTCCCTGACTAGGAACTGTTCGATGCGGGTGGTGTCGTTTTTGTAGTCCGTCAGGATGGACGGATACAGGCGCGTCACATACGTCTTCATGGCCCCGACCGTGACGGCCAGCGGCTCTTGCGCCTCCACCAGGACCTCCTTGCTGACCTTGGTGATCTTGCGGCCCAGCACCAGCTCCACGATGCCCGAGGCAAGCTTGCCGGCTGCCCCCAGTGCGTTGGCATTGAAGATTTCGTCACCCCCTTTGGTTTTGAGTTTGGCCGCGGTGTCCGCCAAGGTGCCGATGTCGGCCGACAGGGCATCGGCCTTCAAGCCGGCGAGCTCCACCAGCACCGCACCGTAGCCGTCCACTACCGTCGCGAACTCCAGGGCGGTTTCCTTTTTGTCGGCCAGCGGCTTGCACTCCACGACCGATTTCTCCTGCAGCGCCTTGTAGTCGTAGGGGCCGGTGTGCAAAAGCGTTTCCCCCGCCTTGGTCTTCAGGCAGGTCTTCTCCATCCCGTCGACAAAAGGCCGGTAAGACGCCGCGAGCGCCGAAGCGCCGGTGCCGAAAGTCGCCACCGGCTTGAGGTTCGAGCATGCCGTGAAGAACGGAAAAAGCGAAAGTGCAAGCAGCACCCTGGCGTAATGCAATGTCATGTTGAAGTCCCTCCTGGCTTTAGTTTGGGACTTCAACGCCCCTTGCGTACGGGGGTTTGCGAGTAATGCATATTGAGGATGCGGCTATGCTGCACAGCGCTTCCACGCGCGCGGCAACGCGTGCCGCTGCGGCATTCCTGCAGTTCGGCCACCGGGCCGGCGCCGAAAGTGGGCACTATTCACCAGTTTCGCGGCGCGGAGGATTTCAAAGCCCGGTTGCAGCGGGCTTGCGTTTGCCAGGCCGCAGGCTCAAGCCGCCATGGCCGCCTCAATGGCGCGCGATGCAGCCGCGGCCGCTGCAAGTGCCGGGCGGCCCGGGCTGCGCTGGGCCGCCTTGTCGCGGTTGGCGCGCTGCACGGCCGCCACGTCGATGATGAGCGCTACATTGCCGTCGCCCAGGATGGTCGCGCCGGAAATGCCGGGCACCTTGCGGTAGTTGGTTTCCAGGTTTTTCACCACGACCTGGTGCTGGCCCACCAGCTGGTCGACCAGCAGCGCGAAGCGCGTGCCGTCGGCCTGCACGATGACGGCGATGCCCTGGGTGGGCACGCAGACCGCGCCGGCCACGTCGAAGAGCTTGTGCAGCTCGAGCAGGGCCAGGTATTCGCCGCGCACATGCATGACGTGTTCGTCGGCGGTGATGGAGTGCACGTCCTTTTCCACCGGCTGCAGCGATTCGATGACGTAGTTCAGCGGCAGGATGTAGACCTCCTCGCCGACCTTGACCGACATGCCGTTCAGGATGGCCAGCGTCAGCGGCAGCACGATGCGTATGGTCGTGCCCTTGCCCTGCACGGAGGCGATCTCCACATGGCCGCCCATTTCATGGATGTTGCGCTTGACCACGTCCATGCCGACGCCGCGGCCCGACACATCGGTGATCGCTTCGGCGGTGGAAAAACCCGGCGCGAAGATCAGCTGCCAGACGTCCTCGTCCGGCATGCTGTCACTGACGGCCATGCCCTGCTGCAGGGCCTTCGCCAGAATCTTTTCACGCACCAGGCCGCCGCCGTCGTCCTTGACTTCGATCACGATGCTGCCGCCCTGGTGCTGGGCCGACAGCGTCAGGCGTCCGACCGGGTCCTTGCCGGCATAGGCGCGGCGTTCCGGCCCCTCGATGCCGTGGTCCAGGCTGTTGCGCACCAGGTGGGTGATGGGGTCGATGATGCGCTCGATCAGGCTTTTGTCGAGTTCGGTTTCCTTGCCGACGGTCACCAGTTGCACCTGCTTGCCGAGCTTGGCCGAGAGGTCGCGGATCAGGCGCGGGAAACGGCTGAACACATAGTCCATGGGCATCATGCGTATCGACATGACGGATTCCTGCAGGTCGCGCGCATTGCGCTCGAGGTGGCCCATGCCGCTGAGCAGGCGCTCGTGCAGCACCGGGTCGAGTTGGGACGCGGTCTGCGTCAGCATGGACTGGGTGATGACCAGTTCGCCGACCAGGTTGATGATCTGGTCGACTTTTTCGACGTCCACGCGTATGGAGCTCGACTCTTTGTTCTGCACGGCGGCGGCCGGAGCGCCGGCGTTTGCGGCGGCCGATGCGGGCAAGGCCTGGCCCTGCGCCGCAGGCACGGCAGGTTCAACTTGCGGTGCCGCGACCGGCTGGGCTGATGCGGTGGGCGCGCCCTCTTCATGAATATCGATCTGCTCGGCCTCGATGATGAAACAGCAGACCGCGATGACGTCGTTGCCGTCGCAGGCGGTCTTGAGCCAGATCGTCAGGCTGCCCTCCTCCTGGGTCTGCGCCGTCACCTGGCCCAGGTTGGCCATCTCTTCGCTGAGCAGCTTGCAGTCGTTCTCGGACACTTTGGAAAAGCGCACCTTCAAAGTCCGTTCCACCGCAGGTCCGGCCTCCGCCGCGGGCTCGGCCTGCTTCACTGCCACGGGCGCCGGCGGTGCGGCAATGACAGGCGGCGCGGGCGGCGTGCCGCCGGCTTCCAGCGCGAGCTGCTGCAGCACCGCGCAAATCTCGGCCACCATGCCGGCTTCGGGCTCGGTGCCGGCCCGGTAGGCGCTCAATTGTTGTTGCAACACGTCCTTGGTCTCCAGAAAGGCATCCATCATCTTGGTATTGAGTTTGAGTTCACCGTGGCGCGCCCTGTCCAGCAGGTTCTCCAGCAGGTGGGTGGTGTCGGTCAGCGCGACAAAACCGAAAGTGGCCGCGCCGCCCTTGATGGAATGCGCGGCGCGGAACACCGCGTTGAGGTGTTCGCCGTCCGGCGCCTCCAGGTCCAGGCCCAGGAACAGCTGCTCCATCTCGGCCAGCAACTCGTCGGCTTCTTCAAAAAATGTCTGGTAGAACTGGGTGATGTCCATGGGAAAGGTTTCTTTTTCGTTGAGTGCCGCGCCGGCCTCAGGCCCGCGCCGGGCTCATCAGGCTGCCCACCACGGCCAGCAGGGTTTCGGGCTCTATCGGTTTGCACAGCCAGCCGGTGGCACCGGCCTGCCGGGCGTCGGCCTTGCTGGCTTCGTTGCTCAGGGTACTGAGCACGAGGATGGGCAGGCCTGCGGAATCGGGCAACGCGCGCAGCCGGCGCGTGAGCTCGCAGCCGTCCATGGGCACCATGGTCCAGTCGGTCAGCACCAGGTCCACGGATTTGCCCGCGAGCTGCTCCAGCGCGGCCTGGCCGTCGCCGGCCAGCAGCACCTGGTAGCCGCCTTCTTCAAGCACGGCGGAATTGAGGTGGCGCATCACGGCCGAGTCATCGACCACCAGGATGGTTTTTTTGTTCATCAGCTGCGGCTTTCAGGTTTGGCGGGCGCCGGGTTCAGCGCCTGCGGCCTGCCCGCGCCCCCGGCGGTTTTGCCGCCTGCAAGATAGGGCGCAGTGGCGGTCGCGGCATTGCCGCTTTCGATGTCGGCCTGGGCGCGTTTGTTCAGCACCAGGATGCTGATGCGCCGGTTGACGGCCGCATAGGGGTCATCCTTGTTGAGGTGCACGCTGGAGGAGACGCCCATGACGCGCAGGATCTTGCCGTCCTGCATGCCGCCGGCCGTCAGCTCGCGCCGCGAGGCATTGGCCCGGTCGGCCGACAGCTCCCAGTTGCTGTAGGACTTGTCGCCCTGCGAGTACACGGTGGCGTCGGTGTGGCCCGAGAGCGTGAGCTTGTTGGGCTGCTCGTTGAGCACCGGGGCGATCTCGCGCAGGATGCTGCGCATGTAGGCCACCACCACGGCGCTGGAGCGGTCGAACATGGGGCGGTTGTTGCTGTCCACGATCTGGATGCGCAGGCCTTCGGGCGTGATGTCGATCAGCAGCTGCGGCCGGAACTGTTTGAGCACCGGGCTGGACTCGATCATGTTGTCCAGCCGCTCCTTGAGCGCTTCGAGGCGTTCCACGTCGTTCGGGTCCTTGTCGCTCTCGTTCGCGGCCTGCCGGACTTCGCCGTCCGATCGGCTGTAGTCGGAGCCGCCGCCGGGAATCACGTTGGTGCTGTTGCTGCTTTTTTTGCCCCCGGCCAAGGCCACCCTCAGCGGCATCTTGAACTGGTCGGCGATGCCTTCGAGCTGCCGGGGCGATGAGATGCTCAGGATCCACAACACCAGGAAGAAGGCGAACATGGCCGTCATGAAGTCGGCGAACGCGATCTTCCACGCGCCCCCGTGATGAGCCGCCGCCTTCACGGGACGCCGTATGACGATGATTCTTCGCGCGGTCTCGCTCATGGAGATTCCATTGACTTGCGTTCACCGGCCGCCTCAGCGCGCCTTGACCTCGCGCACGTGGCCGTCCAGCTCGATGAAGGACGGCCGCTCGGTCGAATACAAAATCTTGCGGCCGAACTCCACCGCCAGTTGCGGCGCGTAGCCGTTGAGGCTGGCCATCAGCGTGACCTTGACGCACTGGTAGGCCTTCAGCGACTCCGCCACCTTGTGCTCGATCAGCGTGGCCAGCGGCGACACAAAACCGTAGGCCAGCAGGATGCCCAGGAAGGTGCCGACCATGGCGTGCGCAATCAGCTGGCCCATCTCGGCGGGCGGCAGGTCGGCAGAGGCCAACGCATGCACCACGCCCAGCACGGCCGCCACGATGCCCAGGGCCGGCAGCGCGTCGCCCACGCGCGCCAGGCTGTGGGCCGGCACTTCCGCCTCGTGCTTGTAGGTTTCAAGCTCGTGCTCCATGAGCTGCTCGATCTCGAAGGGGTCGGTGTTGCCGCTCACGATGAGGCGCAGGTAGTCGGTGAGGAACTCCAGCACACGGGCGTCGGCAAGGATCACCGTGTAGGGCGCGAACAGCGGGCTGTTGTGCGGGTCGTCGATCTCGGACTCCAGCGCCATCATGCCGTCCTTGCGGCCCTTGGACAGCAGCACGTAGAGCAGGGCCAGCAGCTCCATGTAGAGCGCCTTGTCGTGCTTCTTCGAGCTGGCCAGCAGTTTGGGCAGCTCTTTCAAGGTGGCGCGTATGGTGCGGCCGTCGTTGCCCGCGACGAAGGCGCCCACGGCGGCCCCGCCGATGATGAGCAGCTCCAGCGGCTGGTAGAGCACGCCGAAGTGCCCGCCCATCATGGCGTAGCCGCCGAAGACGGACGCGAGGACGACGAGGTAGCCAATGATGACGAGCATGGAGATTCCTGCGGATCGGTTCGGACCGGTAAAAGAAAAAAGCCGCCCCGCCGCTCAGGCGGTGCGCGAGCTGTTCATCACATTGGCAAGCCACTGCGAAGAAGAAATCGCGGGCGTTGCGCCGGCGGCGGCGGGGGCGCCGTCGCCGCTGCCTTCACGCCTGGCGCCTGCGGGCCGGGTCTTGCCGGCGCGCGAAGGCGGGCGGCACAGCACGCACACATAGTTGCTCTGCGAGTCATGCGCATGGGCGACAAAAAGCCCGGTGCAGCGCGTGCAGGTGCTCAGCTGCAGCATGTCGCTGTCGAAGAAGCGCACCAGCGTCCAGGCCCGCGTGAAGTCCAGCACCGGCTCGCCGCCCTGCTGCTGCACCTGCTCGATGTACAGCCGGTAGCTCTTGATGATGGCGTTGATGCGCGTGCAGCCGCCGTGGACCACCATGAAGCGGTAGATGTTGTAGAACATCGACGAGTGGATGTTGGACAGCCAGGTCATGAACCAGTCCGTGGAAAACGGCAGCAGGCCCTTGGGCGGCGAGGTGCCCTTGAGCTCCTTGTAGAGCTTGATCAGGCGGTCCCGGCTCAGGCTGGTTTCAGCCTCCAGGAACTGCAGGCGGGCGCCCAGCTTGATCAGGTCCATGGCCAGGTGGATTTCCCTGGCCTCCACGATGACGCTTTTACCGGCCATGGCGGTTTTCGGGCGAGGAATGCACAGGGGCGGGAATGTGAGCCATCAACGCACCGCCTCAAGCTGCTGGCCCGACAGCAAAATCGAGGCATGCGCCTGCTGCAGCGCCGGGTTCTTGCCCTCCAGCGTCAGCGCCGACAGCATGGGATGGTCGTCAAAACGGAAACGGCACAGCAACAGGCTGGAGCCCGCCAGTTTCACGATCTGGGAAAGCGACAGGCTGCCCAGCAGGTCAGCCAGTTCCCGGCTCATACCCAGCCGGTACATCGCCAGTGCAATGTCCTCCGTCACCAGCCGCTTGGCGAGCAGCAGGTAGGCCAAATTCAAATCGCCAATGTCGTTGGCGGTACCAGTGTCAATCACGTTGCGTTCCTGTTCTTTCAAAATTTGCATGTCAGCGGCGACTGCGGGATCCATCACCATCAATTTCGTCACCCAATACTGATTTATTGAGATGTCTGTCGTACGACTTCTTCTCAATTGCAATTTTTAACACATTGAATTGACAATTACGCGATTGAATCAAATTTATCAATTAAGTAGCAACAAAGCGATAAAATAGGAAAAATTATTAACTAATTACAAAGTTTACATGGATAATTGATACTTAAGTTTTAGAAATTCCGGCATTTTTAGTTCTTGGGTATTGATTTTTCGGTCTCCAAATCGTGAATCCAGCTGAGCATTTCTGCAACAGCTACGTACAAATTGGGTGGAATCCGGCTGTCTAGGTCTACATGCATTAACAATTTCACGAGCTCCAAAGAGGCGTGAACGTACAAACCGCTCTCTTTTGCACGCTGGACAATGGCCTCTGCGACCGCCCCATAGCCTTTGGCCACCACCACAGGCGCCTGGCCGGCCGGGTCCAGGGACAGCGCCACGGCGCCGGTGCGCAGGGCCTCCCCGTCGCCTGCTTCAGCGGGTTTGTCAAGCATCGCCAACACCCTTCCGCGGCCCCTGCTCCGCCTGACTCGCCGGGTTCACGGGGCTGTCAACGCGCAGCTCCGTCAGCGCCAGCCCCACAGCGCCCAGGCGCCGCGACAGTGCAGCACCGGCCTCGCTCAGCACGGCCGCCGTACCGTGCCGCGATGTGTCAAGCCGCAGTTGCAACGCCGTGCCGGCCAGCCCCAGGCGCACACCCACCGTGCCCAGCCTGGGCAGCTCCAGCGTCAGCCGGGTGACCCAGGCGGCCGGCGCCGACTCAGGACCTCCACCGCCCTCCCGGCCATGGCCTTGTTCCTGATGCTCTTGCCGGCTGTCTTCCTGGCGAATTTCCCACTGCATGGAAATACCGGGCCAGCCCTCGCCGCTCCAGCGAAACACCGGTTGCGCCAGTATCTCGATCTGCTGGCGCACCAGCCCCACCGCATCAGGATGGATGTTCGCCGCCGGCTGCGCGGCGCGCGCGGTGTCGGGGGAAGCGGACGGGCCCGCATCGGGCACCGAAAAATCGTGCCGGATGGGCGGGAGCGCCTCCGGCAGGCCGCTTCGGCCGTAGGTGGCTGCAGGGCGGCCGCCGGGTTCGGCTTGATCGGCGAACGGCGCTGCGGCGCCCGACGCCGGAAGCGCCGCGATGTCTGCCGCCGGCATGTCCCGCACCGGCCCGCCCTCCAGCAGCAAGGCAGGCAAGGGCTGTGACGGGAGCGACGGCGGCGGCAGAGGCGGCAATGCGGACACCCCCTCCAGCAGCGCCGCGAGGGACGCCAGTGCAGCGCTGGCCGCGCTGGCCGGTGCGGGAAGGCCCACCTCCACCGTCCGGGTCCCGGCGGCCGGCGCGGCCAGCCCGGCTTGCGGCTCACGCGCCAGCTGCGCCAGCGTGCGCTGGCCGGCGGCGTATTGCTGCAGGTGCGATTCGTAAAACAGGCCTGACTCGGCCACGGCGCGCGCCAGGGCAGCCGCCAGCACCGGCGCCGCGGGGACACGCATATCCGGCTGCAGCGCCGCCAGCCCCCGCACGGCGGGCGTGCTTCCCGCCGGAAACTTCAGCAGCGCGCTCACCGTGCGCGCAACAGCGCTCAGCATGACGGCGCCGTCGGCCCCTGCCTGGACAAGGCCCATGGAAGCGCCGCCCCGGCCGGCAAGACCCACGCCCAGCTGGCGCTGCAGCGCCTCGCGCGAAGGCAGGCGCACGTCGTTGCCGGCTTTTTCCACCTTCGCCACGGCGCCCGGGCCGGCGATTTCCAGCTGCGCCTTCAGCGGCACCAGGTCCATGCGCTGCCCCAGCCGCGTGGCCAGCAAGGTATCCACCAAAGGCGTGACACCGCTCATGGCAGGCAGGCGTCGTCCGTCTGGCCGTAGGCCTTGTGCAGGCTGCGCTGGCGGTCCAGGCTTTTCATGACGCCGACCAGCTTGTTCAGCTGGGGCACGATCATGCCCACGATCTCACTCGAATTGGCGCTGATGCGGCCCAGCAGCACATACTTGCGCGCCGACTGCGCCTCGTCCAGCGTGCTCAGCGGCTCGATGTCCTTGAGCCGCTCCACCATGCTGCTGCACTGCCCTTCCAGCCGCGGCAGCTCGCCCCATTGCTTGGCGCGCGCCAGCACCAGCATGCGTTCGGTCAGCGGTGCGATCTGCTCGTAGCAATGCATGACTTCACTTTGCGATCCCATGGCTCAGGCTCCCGTGGAAATACGCGATGCCGCGGATGCCCCGGGCGCCTGCGCCGCCGGCTTGCGCAGCGGATCGATCTCGCGCCAGGCCGAGCTCACGCTGTCCAGCAGCCGGTCGGCCTCGTCCAGCAGCGCCGGGTCGTTGCGCAAGTTGGCATACAGCAGGCGCTGCGTCACGTAGGCGTAAAACGCCGACAGGTCCGCCACCAGCTGGGCGCCGGCCGTGCCCGCGGCCTCCGCGTCCAGGCTGGCCTTCAGGCCGTTGTCCACGATGTTGATCGCCTTGGAGATGGCCCGGCCCTTGGCGCTGATGTCGTGGTTGGCCATGTGGTGGCGCGCCATCGCGATGGCGGTCTTGGCGCCGTCGAACAGCATGGTGATCAGCTGGTGCGGCGAGGCGCTCATGGCCGCGCTTTCGGTGCCGACCCTTGCGTAGGCACTTGCGCCGGGCTGGTAGGTGTACGGCTGGGTCAGAGGCAGGGTAAGCGGCTGGGTAGGCGGCTGGGTGGGGGGTTGGGTGTGCATCGAAATACCGGCAGGCTTATTTGTTTGAATTGCCCGAACTCATGTTGGCGAATTGCTGGGTGAGGTAATTGGCGGTGGAGGTCATGCGCGACACCAGCATGTCCAGCTGGGTGAACTGCGCCTTGTAGCGCGCCATCGTGGCCTCGACCCGGGTCTGGGTCGCGCTGTACTGGCTGTCCAGCGACTTCAGCGTGGTCTGCACGCCCGTCGTGGCGGCGCTGATCATGCCGGTGCTGCTGGTGAAGCCGTCCAGCAGCGACGACACCTGCTTGCCGATGCCGCCCGTCGTTCCGCTACCGGCGAACAGCTCGGCCACCGCGCCCTGGTTGCCCGCAAACGCGGCCTTGAGCTTGCTCGCGTCGAAGGCCAGCGTGCCGTCCTTCTGGAAGCTCACACCCACCCGCGACAGCACCTTGAGCTCACCGGCCTGCGGCGTGTTGAGCGCCGCGCGTATGCGCGTCTGGATGGTGCGCAGCGTCGAGTCGCCGACCAGCGCCGCGCCGGTCTGTTTTTCGGTGTCGTATTTGGTCAGCTGCGCCGCCGTGGTCTGCAGGCTGTTGTAGGCGGTGACGAAGCCGCTGATGGCCGCCTCCACCGCCGAGGTGTCGCGGCTCACCGCCAGCGTGCTGGTGCCGATCTTGGCCAGCGTCATCGTGACGCCGGGCGCGGCATCGACCACCGTGTTGGTTTTGGAGGTCACCGGGATGCCGTTGACCTTGAGCGCCGCATTGCCGGCCGCCGCCGTCTGCCGCAGGGCCTGCGCGCCGGAGGGATCGTGGTTGAGCATGCCCTGCAGGCTGGCGTCGCCCGCCACGGAGATGCGCATGCTGGAAGCCTCGCCGGTTTCCTTGGACGTCAGCACCAGGCGATAGGGCGATGCGCCGCCGTCGTTGACGATGCTGGCCGTGACACCGATGTCGGTGCTCTTGTTGATCGCGTCGCGCAGCCCCTCGAGCGAATTGTTGCTGTCGTCGATCACGATGGACTTCGCGGCGCGCGCGGCGTCCGGCGTGAAGCTCGCGCCGCTGTAGGTGCCGCTGGCGTCGTTGAACGTTCCGCCCGAGATGGTGCCGAAATCAATGGTCACGGTGCCCTTGCCCACCGCGGCCTTGGTGCTGGAGACACCGGCCGCGGCCMGCGACTGCGCGCTGGCCAGCCGGGTCACGTCCACCGTGTAAGTACCCGCGGACGCAGTGGCCTGGCCCGTCGCCGTGAGCACGTCGCTCGCGCTCGACGTCGTCTTGACGCCCTGGAACAGGTTGGCATCGGACAGCTTTGCGGCCGCCGTCTGCAAGGTGCTGAGGGCATTCTTCAACGTGCCGTAGGCCGACAGCTTGGCGGTGTAGCTGACCTGCTGCTGTTGCAGCAACACCAGCGGCTGGCTTTCCGCCTTGCTCAAATCGGTGAGCAGGTCGTTCAGGTTGAGATTGGACCCGACGCCCAGACTTGAAACCGATGCCATGAAATACTCCTCAATCTTCTTAAATGAAAGTGCTGCTCACAAAACCCGGCGATCGGTCCCGGCCAGGCGACGCAACAACGCCAGGAGGGTTTTTGCGCGGAACTAAACGGCCTGGTGGACCAGCAGGCCCTGCAACTTGCCCAGCGCTTTTGAAATCCGCACCACCTCTTCCGAAGGCATCTGGCGTATCAGCTCGCCGCTTTCCACGTCGACCACCTTGACGACCATGGTGTCGGCTTCCTTGTCGAACTCGAACTGCACGCCGATGGAGGACATCCTCAAGGACTCATTGACCTCGGCCAGCGCGCTGCGCTCGTTGACCCGCTCGCGCTCGCGTTCGGGCACGGCGCTGCCTGTTGTTCCGGCCGGCAGTTCGCGYGCCACAGCGGCGCGGCTCACCAGGGCGGGTGCGGGCGCGGCGGCATCGCGCCACGCGGCGGCGGTTGCGGGCGCGGCAGTTGCGGGAATGGTCATTGCGGTGCTCTCCTCGGAAAATCGCTACGCACTCACGCCTGCAAGCCCAGGCGGGAGTGCGTAGCGCAGGCGGACCAAGCCGCCTGGCTTGCACAAAAAGACAGGCACGCCTCCCGGAGGAAGCGCGCCTTGCGCGATTAACGCAGCAGGGACAGAACGCCCTGGGTCGTCTGGTTGGCCTGGGCCAGCACCGAGGTGCCGGCTTGCTGCAGGATGTTGGCGCGCGTCATGTTGGACACTTCGGTCGCGTAGTCCGCGTCTTCGATGCGCGAACGCGAGGAAGACAGGTTGGTCACCGTGGTGCCCAGGTTGGAGATCACCGAGTCAAAACGGTTTTGCACCGCACCCAGCGAACCGCGCAGGTCGTCCACCACCTTCAGGGCGGCGTCGATCTTCTTGAGCGCGTTGCCGGTGGCGGCACCGGCGAATTCGGCCGTGGGCGTTGCACCGCTCAGGATGATGTCGGTGCCGTCAACCGTGTTGCTGCCGGCGGCGCCGGTGTCGGTCAGCGCGGCCTGGATGCCGGCCAGGCCGTAGTTTTTGCCCTGGATGGAGACGAAGGCGGTCACGGTGCCGGCAGCGTCGGTGCCGACCTTGACGGGCTGGGTCGTCAGGGTCACGGCAGCCGCGACGCCGTTGGCGGGGTCGGTGAAATCGACCGTGGCCGTGTTCAGCGTGACGGCGCCGGTGGCGGGAGCCACGGAAGCCGCGTAGAAGTCGTCACCGCTCTTGACCACCCAGTTGGCCGTCGGGGCGCCCGCGGCGGTCAGCACGTTGTGCAGGGACAGGTTGGAAGCGCTGACCGTGGAGCCGGTGGCCGCGGTCAGGGCCGTGGCGACGGCGCTCAGGTCGGTGGCGACGGGTGCGCCGGCGCCTGGATCGACCGTGAGTGCGGCGGCGCTGACGTTCAGCGCGTTGCTGGCAACCGAGAAGCCCGTCATCTTCAGGCTGGCGGAGTCGATCTGCTTGAGGTTGATGTCGATGGTCTCACCGTCGTTCGCGCCGACCTGGATGCTCAGCTTGTTGTTGGCGGCCAGCACCTTCACGCCGTTGAAGTCGGTCTGTGCCGAGGTGCGGTCGATTTCTTCGAGGCGCTGGGTGATTTCAGCCTGGATGGAGGCTTTGTCGGCGACCGAGTTGGAGCCGTTGGCCGATTGCACGGCCAGTTCGCGGATGCGCTGCAGGTTGCTGTTGATTTCGGTCAGCGCGCCTTCAGTGGTCTGCGCCAGCGAGATGCCGTCGTTGGCGTTGCGCTGTGCGACGGCCAGGCCCTTGATGTTGGCGGTGAAGCGGTTGGCGATGGCCTGGCCGGCCGCGTCGTCCTTGGCGCTGTTGATGCGCAGGCCCGAGGACAGGCGCTGGATCGCGGTGTTCAGCGACGACTGCGACTTGTTGAGGTTGTTCTGCGTGAGCAGGGAAAGCGAGTTGGTATTGATGACTTGGGCCATGAGGGACTCCTGATTACTTGGGTTATGGACTCCGGCTAACTTGCCGTCACGCTGGCCTTGCGGGCCATGACAGTCTGCAAGCCACCGTTGTCCAGCTTATCGGCCGGCTCCGGAAAATCTTTAACCCGCGGCGCAAAATAATTCGCGCCCGTCCCTCATCAGGCCGGCATGTTCATGATTTCCTGGTAGGCCGCGACCACGCGGTTGCGCACCTGCAGGCCCATCTGGAAGCCGATGTTGGCCTTCTGCATGTCGACCATCACGTCGTTGAGCGCCACGCCGGGTTTGCCGAGCTCGAAGGCCTCGGCCTGGCTGTAGGCGTTCTGCTGCGTTTCGCTGATGCGGTCCAGCGATTTTTTGAGCTCGCCGGCGAAGCCCCCGGTGGCGGCGGCGGCCTCGCCGCCTTGCGCCGCGGACGGCGCCGACGCCTGGGCCAGCGCGCGCATTTGCTGCAGCACGGACTCGATCGAAGAAATGGCCATGGTGTTTCTTTCAGGCGCGTGCGCCCTGTTGGATGACGGCCTGAAGCGTAGCGGCCGGGCACACGCGCGCATCAGGCCAAAAGACGGCAAAAGCCCCGGCTATTCAGCCGATAGGGAAGCCGGGCCGGCTCTGACAATTCCTCCCAGGGACCAGCCCGCACATGCCCGCATGACAGCCGCCAGTCGCCAGTCGCCAGTCGCCCTTGCACTTTCGCCTTTGAATAAGACCTGTTGTATGTCCACCGTTGATTCGGCCACCGCGCCCTTCGCACATCGCCGGCCTCCACCCAGCCTTCGCTTCATCGCCGCCCCTGCATGCGGCATGACGGCCGTTGCCGGGTGACCCCATGAGCTCCGCCGCACCGGGCGCAGGCACGTCCCTGCCCAAGGCGCCGCCATGGCTGGCGCAGCTGCGCGCCGCCCCGCGCCTGCCGCTGATGGTGGGCGCCTCGGCCGCGGTGGCCGCCATCGCGGCGCTGTGGCTGTGGAGCCGCGCACCGGACTACGGTGTGCTCTACAGCAACCTGTCCGACCGCGACGGCGGCGCCATCATCGCCTCGCTGCAGCAGATGAACATTCCCTACAAGTTCACCGAGGGCGGCGGCGCGCTGCTGGTGGCGGCCAACAAGGTGCCCGAGGCGCGCCTGCGTCTGGCCGCCCAGGGACTGCCCAAGGGCGGCACCGTCGGCTTTGAACTGATGGACGCGCAGAAGTTCGGCACCAGCCAGTTCGCCGAGCAGGTCAACTACCAGCGCGCCCTCGAAGGCGAACTCGCGCGTTCCATCAACGCCATTTCCGCCGTCGAGTCGGCGCGCGTGCACCTGGCGCTGCCCAAGCCGTCGCTGTTCGTGCGCGACCAGAAGAAACCCAGCGCCTCGGTGGTGCTGAGCCTGCACCGCGGCCGCAGCATCGACGAGGGCCAGGTCAGCGCCATCGTGCACCTGATCTCCAGCAGCGTGCCCGAGCTCTCGGCCAAAAGCATCACCGTGGTCGACCAGGCCGGCAACCTGCTGTCGGCGGCCAACGCCGGCGCGCGCGGGCTGGACGTGAGCCAGCTCAAGTACACGCAGGAAATAGAACAGGGCTACATACGCCGCATCGAGGCCATCCTGCAGCCCATCCTGGGCGCGGGCAATGTGCATGCGCAGGTGGCGGCCGACATCGACTTTTCCGTCGTCGAGAACACCGACGAAAAATACCGGCCCAACCAGGAGCCGGGCAGTGCCGCCATCCGCAGCCAGCAGTCCAGCGAATCCAGTCAAGGAAGCGGCGGCCCGGCCACCGGCGTGCCCGGCGCATTGACCAACCAGCCGCCGCCCGAGCCGGTGGCGCCCATCACGGCGCCGGCGCAAACCAAACAGGCAAGCCCGCCAGGCGCCGCGCCCGCGGCCCAGCTCAAAATGAGCGCCGAACTCGGCTCCGCCGGCGCCTCGCCGCGCGCAGCAGGCATCAGTGGAAATTCGCGCAAGGACGTCACCACCAACTACGAGGTGGACCGCTCCATACGCCACACGCAGCAGGGCGCGGGCGGCATCAAGCGCCTGTCGGTCGCGGTGGTGGTCAACTACCGCGGCGCAACCGGTGGCGGCGGCGCGGGAAAGCGCGCGGCCCTGACGGCCGCCGAGCTCGAGCAGGTCCGCAACCTGGCGCGCCAGGCCATGGGCTTCAGCGCCGAGCGCGGCGACTCGCTCAACGTGGTCAACAGCCTCTTCGCCTCCGACGCCGATACACCCGAGCTGCCGCTGTGGCGCCAGCCCGAGAGCATCGAGATCGCCAAGTCATCGGGCAAGTACTTGCTGCTCGGGCTGCTGGCGCTCTACCTCTGGCTGGCCGTGCTGCGGCCGCTGCTGCGCAAGCACCTGCAGCCATCGCCGGCGGCGTATGCGGCCAGTGCGGACGGGGAAACTTCCGGCGAAGCGGCCGACGAACAGGCGCAGGCCCTGAGCCGGGAAGAGCAGGAACGGCGCAAGCAACGGCACCAGGCGGATCTTCAGTACGCCCAGGAAATGGCGAACACCGAACCCGCCATGGTGGCCATGCTGATCAAACACTGGACGGAAAAGCATGGTGGATGAAGGCACGCGCAAAAGCGCCATTTTGTTGATGTCGCTGGGCGAGGCCGGCGCCGGCAGCGTGCTGCAGCATCTTCCGCAGCATGTGGTCCAGACCCTGGGCAAGGCCATGGCGGGCCTGGCGCAAGTCAGGCGCGACGAAGTCAGCGAGGTGCTGCGCGAGTTCCGCGAGGAAACCGAGCAGTACTCGGCCACGCACGTGGACGCCGGCAGCTACCTGCGCGCCGTGCTCAACAAGGCCCTGGGCAACACCCGCGCGGCCGACCTGCTGGAAAGCATTTCCCAGCCCGACAGCTCGACCAGCGGCATAGACCGCCTGAACCAGCTCGAAGCGACCGAGGTCGTCGAGCTGATCCGCGACGAGCATCCGCAGATCATCGCCACCTTGCTGGTGCACCTGGACCGCGACAAGGCCGCCGAGGTGCTGGAGCAGCTGCCCGAGCGCGTGCGCCATGACGCCGTGCTGCGCGTGGCCACCTTCGGCGGCGTGCAGCCGGCGGCGCTGAAAGAGCTGACCGACGTGCTCACCGACATGCTGTCCGGCGAGGGTGTCAAGCGCAGCCGCCTGGGCGGCATACGCGCGGCCGCCGAGATCGTCAACATGATGAGCAGCGCACAGGAGGAAAGCGTCATCAAGCACGTGCGCGAGCATGACGAAGCGCTGGCGCAGAAGATGATCGACGAGATGTTCCTCTTCGAGAACCTGCTCGATCTCGAGGACCGCAGCGTGCAATTGCTGCTCAAGGAAGTCGAATCGGAATCGCTGATCGTCGCGCTCAAGGGCGCGCCCATGGAGCTGCGCGACAAATTCCTCAAGAACATGTCGCAGCGCGCCGCCGAAATGCTGCGGGAAGACATCGAGATGCGCGGCCCGGTACGCGTGTCGCAGGTCGAGGCCGAGCAAAAAGGCATCCTGCAGATCGTGCGCCGCCTGGCCGATGCGGGCGAGATCGTGCTCGGCGGCCAGGGCAACGACTCCTATGTATAACAAGCCCGCCAACACTCCGGCAGCACGGTCCGGGCCGCCTTTCGCGCGCCGCGCCAACGGCGCCAAGGAAGCGCTCACCGCCTGGGAACGCTGGGAGATGACAGCCATCGGGCAAGAGCCGGTTTCACCGGCCGCCCTGCCCCCCGAACCCAAGCCGGCGCCCGTGGTCGCGCCGCTCAAACCCGAAGTGCTGATCAACGACGTCGAGCTGGCACAGCTGCGCCTGCAGGCCCTGCAGGCCGGTGAGGCCGAAGGCTTTCGCCAGGGCTACGCCCAGGGCCGTACGCAGGGCCGCGCCGACGCCATGGCCGAAGTGCAGGCCGAAGCGCGGCAGCTGCGCGCGCTGGCGCAAACCCTGCCCGACGCGCTGCGCGGCGCCGAAAACGAGATCGCCCAGAACCTGCTGGCGCTGGCGCTGGACATCGCGCGCCAGGTGTTGGGCCAGGCGCTGGCACTCGACAGCGGCGCCATCCTGCCGGTGGTGCGCGAGCTGCTGCAGGCCGAGCCGGCATTGAGCGGCGCGCCGCAGCTGGTGCTGCACCCCGACGACGCGGCCCTGGTGCAGCAGCACCTGGCCGAAGATTTACAGGCCGCCGGCTGGCGCATACGCAGCGACGCCGCCTGCCAGCGCGGCGGTTGCCGCGTGCTGGCGGCCAGCGGCGAGCAGGACGCAAGCATTCCCGGCCGCTGGGAGCGCGTCACCGCGGCCCTGGTCAAGACCGCCATGCACACCCCCACCCTTGTCCATGGTTGAGCAAAGCGCCGCCACTGCCGCTGCCCCCCCGTTGCGCGCCTGGCACAGTGTGCTCGACGACGCACGCAGCGCAGTCGCGCAAAGCGTGCCGGTGCGCAGCTACGGCCGGCTCACGCGCGCCGTCGGGCTGGTGCTCGAAGCCGTCGGCCTGCGCCTGCCCGTCGGCAGCGACTGCCTGATCGAGCTGCCGCCCGGCTACCCGCAAAAAACCGCCGAAGCTGAAGTGGTGGGTTTTTCCGGCGACCGCATCTTTTTGATGCCGCAAAGCGAGGTCGACGGCCTGCTGCCCGGCGCACGCGTCTATGCGCTGGACTCGCCCACGGGCCATGCCGGCGGCCTGGGGCCGCGCACCAAACGGCTGCCGGTGGGCGCCGGCATGCTGGGCCGTGTGGTCGATGCCGCCGGCCGGCCGCTGGACGGGCGCGGCCCGCTGGACTTCACACGCGAGGTGCCGCTGGCCGCCAAGCCCATCAACCCGCTGAGCCGCGCACCGATCGACAGCGTGCTCGACGTCGGCGTGCGCGCCATCAACGCGCTGCTGACCGTGGGGCGCGGCCAGCGCATGGGCCTGTTCGCCGGCTCCGGCGTCGGCAAAAGCGTGCTGCTGGGCATGATGGCGCGCTACACCAGCGCCGACGTCATCGTCGTCGGCCTGATCGGCGAGCGCGGCCGCGAGGTCAAGGACTTTATCGAAAACACCCTGGGCGAGGAAGGCATGGCGCGTGCCGTGCTGGTGGCCGCGCCGGCCGACACCTCGCCGCTGCTGCGGCTGCAGGGCGCGGCCTATGCCACCTGCCTGGCCGAGCATTTTCGCGACGAAGGCAAGAACGTGCTGCTCATCATGGACTCGCTCACGCGTTACGCGATGGCGCAGCGCGAGATCGCGCTGGCCGTGGGCGAGCCGCCGGCCACCAAGGGCTACCCGCCCTCGGTGTTTGCCAGGCTGCCCGCGCTGGTGGAGCGCGCCGGCAACGGCGCGCGCGACGCTGAAGGCCGCGGCGGGTCGATCACCGCCTTCTACACCGTGCTGGCCGAAGGCGATGACCAGCAGGACCCGATCGCCGACTCGGCGCGCGCCATCCTGGACGGCCATGTGGTGCTCTCGCGCAGCCTGGCCGAATCAGGCCACTACCCGGCCATCGACATCGAAGCCTCCATCAGCCGCGCCATGACGGCGCTGATCACGCCCGCGCAGTTCCAGGTAGTGCGCCGTTTCAAGCAGGCCTTGTCGCGCTACCAGCGCAACCGCGACCTGATCAGCGTAGGCGCTTACGCCCCCGGCCATGACGCGCAGCTCGACCAGGCGATTGCCCTCTATCCGCGCATGGAAGCGTTTTTGCAGCAGACCATGGAAGAGCGCGTGAGCCACGGCGCCGCGACCGGGCAACTCAACGCCATCTTCCAGGCTTGATCCACTCTTTGAATCGCCCGTCTTTCACCACCACCCACATCCCCAACACCAGGAACCCCATCATGGCCACCAAGCTCCCGCTCGCCACGCTGATTGAACTGGCGCAGAACAAGACCGACGAGGCCACACGCCGCCTCGGCCAGCTGCAGGCCGCGCGCACCAGCGCGGCCGACAAGCTCGAGATGCTGCAGCGCTACCGCCAGGAATACCTGGACCAGCTGCAGGCACAGATGGGCGCCGGCGTATCAGCGGCGCAAATGCGCAATTTCCGCAACTTCATCACCACGCTGGACAGCGCCATCGAGCAGCAGCGCGCCATCACCGAGCAGGCCGACACGAGGCTGGCCACAGGGCGCGGCGACTGGCAGACCAGCCGGCGCCGCCTCAACTCCTTCGACACACTGGCCGGCCGCGTGCGCCTGCAGGAAATGGCCATGCTGCACAAACGCGAACAGCGCGACAGCGACGAACGCAGCGCGCGCCAGTCTTTTTATCCGCGCGCCGGCCTGCTGGGCCACTAGATCCAGGACTGGAAACCGCCATGTCACTTTTACCCCCCGCCCTCTCCTCCCCCACTCCCGCTTCGGCCCCAAGCAGCGGCGCTTCTTGCGCAGCCTCCACGCGTGGCGACGAAACCAGCCAGGGCGACAGCGAAAGTTTTGGCGACGTGCTCTCGCGCTCGCTCGCGGCCTCGGGCGAGTCACCTGCCAAACCCGGCGGCAAGCCAGTCGCGTCCGTGCCCGTGAAGCGCCTTGCCGATGAAAAAACCGACGCGGCTGAAGTGATCAACACTGCGGCGCTGCTTTTTGTGCCGCTCGAAACGCGTATCGCCAGGGCAGCCAGTGCCGACAGCGGCACAGCCGCTCCCGCCCCGACCGGCGCCACGGCTTCGACTCTCAGCGCCACACCTTCGGCGGAACTGCCCGCGGACCCCGCCGCATCCACCGCAGCGACGGCCACGGCTGCAAGCGATGCCACTCTCGCCGGTGATGCCGACACGCAGGCGCCGCAAACCCTGTTCGCATCCGGTTTGCCTGCCGCGCCCACCAAAGGCCGGGAAAGCTCCGAGCCCACCGCGCCCTCCGCCACGGGCGACGAAACAGCCATCACCCTGCCCGCCGGAAAAATGAGTCTCCCTGCCGGCGCAACACATGAGGGCCAGTCCGAACCCTCTTCAGGACACGAACAGCGGCCCGGCGCCGAGGCGCACGAAATCCTGGGCACGGACACGCGCGCGGAACAAAACCCCGTTGCCGCCAAAGCGGTCGCCACCACAACCACCAAGGACGCACCCGACGAAGCAGCCGGCAACGCGGCCCCGGTTTCAGCCCCCGGCACAAGCCACCACGAAGCCGGCACGCCGGCCGCAACCCCAGGCATCACCCTCAGCGCAACAGCCCCCACAGTGCACGCCAGTGCCGCGCCTGCCAGCCCGGCCGCAGCGGCCGCGCCCAACCAGGCAGCACTCAGCCCCGAAGTCGGCAGCGGCGAATGGGGCCAAGCCCTGGGCCGGCAGATGCTGCACATGGGCAAGGCCGGCGAGCCGGTGGCCGAGCTGCAGCTCAACCCGCCTGGGCTGGGTCCGCTCAAGGTCACGCTCAGCCTTCACGACAACCAGGTCCAGGCATTTTTTGTGTCGGCGCATTCCTCGGTGCGTGCCGCCGTCGAAGCCGCGCTGCCGCAGCTGCGCAGCACGCTGGCCGACAACGGCATCAGCCTGGGTAACACCTCGGTCGATTCCGGCAGCCAGCAGCAGCCGGCCTTTGCACAGGGCCAGCAGGGCCAGAACGGCCAGGCCCAGTCCGGCCCATCGGGCCAGCGCAGCCAGGCCGGCTACCTCGCGGCCGATGCGGCAAGCGTTACTCCCGCGGCCGTAGCGCCCGCACCCCGTCGCGGCAAGGTAGATACCTACGCCTGAGCGAACGCTCTGGGCCAAATGCCGAAGTTGAAGCGTTTTCCCCCTGCTGCTTCAGCGATGCCCGGCAGGCCTTTTATCCAACAATCCATTGACCAACCCAATCGCACACAGCCATGGCTACCAGCACACTTCCCGCGAAGCCCCCGAGCGCGCGCCCGCCCTCGCCCAGGCTCATCGCCCTGATGCTCTCCCTGCTGGTGCTGGCCGCCGCCGCGGCTGCCGGCGCGACCTGGTACCTGAGCAGCCGGCGCGCCGCCGACACCGCACCCGCTGCCGCGTTACCGGCCGCTCCCTTGTTCGTGGCGCTGGAGCCCATGACCGTGAACCTGCAGCCGGGCGGACGCAGCCGCTTCCTGCATGCCGCCGTCACGCTGAAAGTGCCGGACGCCAAATCGCAAGCCCTGGTCACTCAGTACCTGCCCGAAGTGCGCAGCCGCCTGCTCACGGTGCTGTCCAACCGCGCCTCCGACGCGCTGATCACGCCCGAGGAGAAAGCCAAACTCGCCGCCGACATCATGGCGTCGCTGAACCAGCCCCTGGTGGCCAACCTGCCTTCGCTGAAGATTTCCAGCGTGATGTTCACCACCTTCATGCTGCAGTAAGCGGCACCCAGAATCCCGCCCATGGCCTATGAAGCACAGCTCTCGCAGGACGAGGTCGATGCGCTGCTGCAGGGCGTCACCGGCGACGCCGCCGCGCCCAGCCCGCGGGCGCCCGCACCCGCAGGCCCGCCGGCCTACAAGCTCGGCACGGACGAGCGCATCGTGCGCGGCCGCATGCACACGCTGGAGGTCATCAACGAGCGTTTCGCGCGCCACCTGCGCGGCGCGCTGCTGACCTTCATGCGGCGCAGCGCCGACATCTCGGTCGGCTCGGTGCAAATCCAGAAATACGGCGACTTCATACGCCACCTGCCGGTGCCGGCCAACATCAACCTGATGCACATGAAGCCGCTGCGGGGCACGGCGCTGTTCGTGTTCGACCCCAAGCTGGTGTTCCTGGTGGTCGACAACCTGTTCGGCAGCGACGGCCGCTACCACGTGCGCATCGAGGGGCGCGACTTCACGCAAACCGAGCAGCGCATCATCAAGCGCCTGCTCAACCTCACGCTCGAAAGCTACGGCGGCGCCTGGCAGCCGGTCTACCCGCTGGAGTTCGAATACGTGCGCGCCGAGATGCATGCCAAGCTGGCCAACATCGTCGCGCCCAACGAGGTGGTGGTCAACACCACCTTCCAGATCGAGTTCGGCCCCCTGGGCGGGGCGCTCAACGTCTGCATCCCTTATTCCATGATCGAGCCGATACGCGACCTGCTGTCCAACCCGCTGCAGGACGCGATCGAGGTCGACAAGCGCTGGGTCAAACAGCTGTCGCAGCAGGTGCAGAGCGCCGAGGTCGAGCTGCGCGCCCACTTCCTGACTTTGCAATCGAGCATAGGCCAGCTGCTCAAGCTGAAGGCCGGCGACGTGCTGCCCGTGGAGATCCCCGAAACCATCATCGGCAAGGTCAACGGTGTGCCCGTCATGGAATGCGGCTACGGCACCTCCAACAACCACTACGCCCTGCGCGTGGAAAAAATGATCCACCACCAGGACAGCGACTCCAGCAAGGGAAAAGACCATGAGTGACGACAGCAAAGCGCCGCCGCCGGCCGAGCTTGACGATTGGGGCAGCGCGCTGGCCGAGCAGGCGCAATCCACCGCACCGGCCCCTGCTCCAGCGCCCGCGCCGCCCTCCACCGCGGCCGGCGAGCGCGTGTTCCAGCCGCTGCAAGGCAACGCCGCTTTTGACATTGCGCGCGGCGACATAGACCGTGTACTCGACGTGCCCGTGCAACTGACCACCGAGCTGGGCCGCACACGCATCACCATCAAAAGCCTGCTGCAGCTGTCCCAGGGTTCGGTCGTCGAACTCGACGGCCTGGCCGGCCAGCCCATGGATGTGTTCATCAACGGCTACCTGATCGCCCAGGGCGAGGTGGTGGTCGTCAACGACAAGTTCGGCATACGCCTGACCGACATCATCACGCCCTCCGAACGCATGCAGAAGCTCAACCGATGAGAGCGCTTCTTTCGCGTGGTCTGGCGGCTTTGCTGCTGGCCGGCAGCTGCCTGTCCGCTGCCGCCACGCTGCCCACCGTCCCCACGGCCGCCGCCGAACCGGTGCATACCTCCTTCGGCGCCGCGGGCCTGCTGCAGGCCGGCCTGGGACTGGGCCTGGTGCTCGCGATGATTTTTGGCTGCGCCTGGCTGGTGCGGCGTTTCGGCCTGCAGCCCGGCGGCAACGGCCGCCTGCTCAAAGTGGTTTGCAGCGCCATGGTTGGCCAGCGCGAACGTGTGGTGGTGGTTGAAGTGGGCGGCCAATGGCTGGTGCTGGGCGTGGCGGCGGGCCGGGTCAATGCGCTGCACAGCATGCCCGCGCAGGCTGTCTCCGATCCCGGTACGGCGGCTACTGTCCCGGGTTTCGCGGCTGCGGGCGTGTTTTCCGGCAAGCTGCTCGAATCCCTGAACAAGCTCAAGAAGCGCGAGGGATGAAGTCGAATCTTTCCGGCCTGCGCCGCCGCGCGGATGCCTTATTGCCGGCCCTGCTTTTGCTGGCCTTCATGCTGCTGCCCGCGCTGGCTTCGGCCCAGGGCCTGCCCGGCATCACCAGCACCAAGGGCCCGGGCGGCAGCCAGACCTGGTCGCTCAGCGTGCAGACCCTGGTGCTGCTGACTTCGCTGTCATTCCTGCCGGCACTGCTGCTGTCCATGACCAGCTTCACCCGCATCCTCATCGTGCTGGGCTTGCTGCGCACCGCCATAGGCACGCAGTCCTCGCCACCCAACCAGGTGCTGGTCGGGCTCTCGCTGTTCCTGACCTTTTTTGTCATGTCGCCGGTCTTCGACAAGGTGCACAGCGCCGCCTACCAACCTTTTTCCGAAAACAAGATCAGCGCCGAGCAGGCCCTGGAGCGTGGCGTTGAGCCTTTCAAGCAGTTCATGCTCAAACAGACCCGCGAGGCCGACCTGGCCCTGTTCGCCAGGCTCGCCCATATCGAGAAACTTGAAGGCCCCGAGCAGGTGACGCTGCGCATCCTGCTGCCGGCTTTTGTGATCAGCGAACTCAAGACCGCCTTCCAGATCGGCTTCACCATCTTCATCCCCTTCCTCATCGTCGACCTGGTCGTCGCGAGTGTGCTGATGTCCATGGGCATGATGATGGTGCCGCCCGCCACCATCTCACTGCCCTTCAAGCTCATGCTGTTTGTGCTGGTCGACGGCTGGCAGTTGCTGATAGGCGCGCTGGCGCAGAGCTTTTATCTCTAGCGAGCACCCAGCAACACCATGGCCACCTCCACCACCGTTCGCCTTGAGCCTGTGCCCACCACCGTTCGCCCTGAGCCTGTCGAAGGGCTTCGACCCTTCGACAGGCTCAGGACAGGCCAAGCTCAGCCCGAACGGGTTGGGGCTTCACGCAAAGAAACCACATGACCCCCGAATCCGTCATGGCGCTGGGCTATGAGGCCATGAAGCTCTCCCTGCTGCTGGGCGCGCCGCTGCTGCTGGTGGCCCTGGTCACCGGCCTGCTGATCAGCCTGTTCCAGGCCGCCACGCAGATCAATGAAATGACGCTGTCCTTTATCCCCAAGCTGCTCGCCGTCTTCGCCACCCTGGTGATCGCCGGGCCCTGGATGCTGGGCATCGTGCTGGACTACATGCGCAACCTGTTCTCCTCCATCCCGCAGCTGGTGGGCTGAGGCCAGGCAAGCAAAGAAACCCATGCAGCCGGTTTTTTCGGCCACCTCGGGCCAGCTCAATCTCTGGCTGGTGTTTTTTTTATGGCCTTTTGTGCGCATGCTGGCCCTGGTCAGCACTGCGCCCCTGTTCAGCGAACACGCCGTACCGCGCCGCGCCAAGGTCGCCCTGGCCGCGCTGCTGGCCATCGTCGTCGCGCCCACGCTGGGCGCCATGCCGGCCGTGCCCATCGTTTCCGCGGCCGGCTTCTGGATCCTGGTCCAGCAAATCCTGATAGGCGCGGCCATGGGCTTTTCCATGCGCATCGTCTTTGCGGCCGTGCAGGCCGCCGGTGAATACGCCGGCCTGCAAATGGGTTTGTCTTTCGCGTCCTTCTTCGACCCCACCAGCGGCGGCAACACCATGGTCGTCGCGCGCCTGCTCAACGTCATGGCCATGCTGATTTTTCTGGCGGTCGACGGCCATTTGATGCTGGTCATGGTGCTGGCCGAAAGCTTCCAGGCCTTGCCGATCTCCGACGCGCCCCTGGCGGCCGGCGGCTGGTTCCTGCTGGCCAACGCCGGCGGCGAGATCATGGCCGGCGGCCTCATGCTGGCCCTGCCTTTGATCGCCACCCTGCTGACCCTCAACCTCGCCATGGGCATCCTGAACCGTGTGTCACCGCAGTTCAGCATTTTTGCCGTCGGCTTCCCCATCACCCTGCTGGCCGGCATTGCCATGCTGCAGCTGCTGATGCAATACCTCGCGCCTTTTCTCGAGCCACGCTTCGCGGCGGCGTTTGCGGGGACGCTGGGGGTTTTGCAGGGCTTGCGGCCTTAGCGGGCGGCAGGCAGTGTCCGCGAGCACGGACCAGGCTTTAACAGCCTAAATCCCACAGACAATGCCCACGCGCGGACAATCCGCGCGGATTTCCCCTGCGAGCTCGCATACCGTTCAGCGTCGCCACTAGAAGCTTGGCTCGCCCACACGGCGGACAGCCATTGGCACCGCGCAAACACCTCCCCTACACCTGATCGTCATGGGCTCTGCCCAGCGGCAAAGCTGGCGGGAGTTTTCCGAGAAACAGGGGAGCCATGAGGAAAAACACAAGCAGCGGGGAACAAGCCACAAACTCCAGGCGAGTCTGGCTCGCACATGCGGCCTGCCTGGGCATGGGCTTGGCCCTGCCGGGTGTCGGCCGGACAGCCCGCCCCGACAAAAAGAAACCCCCAACAAAAGCCGCACCCAAAACCCACTACCTGGTCTCAGCCGTCCTGCGCGAAGGCGTGCAGGACTTCACTTTCAGATTGGTTCACTCCGTGCAATCCGCAGCCGGCGTGGACGAAGTGACCGGCATATTCACGCGCCTGGCGCTTGAGAAATATCCAGGCTACGCGGTTGCACAAACCACAGTGACGGACATCGTCCTGCCGCTAGGCACGTGCCTCGTCGGCCATCCGGGCTCGCCCAGGAAGTCCGCGCAAACGCTCTACGCAGTCTCCGCCGTATTGGGCAAGAACAGCAACGACACCCTGCTGGTCAATGGCTGGCTACCCGGCAACAGCGCTGATGAGGCCCTGGACCGCGTCCTTCGGGACGTGACGGCAAAGTACCGGTCCTACACACCGCTCAGCACATTGGTGAACCCGCTGGACCTGACCTTGTTTGGCTGCCCCACGCCAACTCCAGTGCGCACCCACGGGGAGCGCGTCTGATGAAGCTGCACAAAATCCTGATCCGCGCGGCGATCAATGTGGCACGGGTTCTTGTGGCACTGCCGGTGCTGCCGGCGCTACCGGCGCTACCGGCGCTCGCCAACGAGCAGGCCAGCCGGCCAGACAACAAACCCGCCGCAGCACAAACAAGCGCTGTGCCGCCAGGCCACCGGCTCGAAAAAACCACGCTGTGCTACGAAGAGCGCCACCCTCCAGCGATGGGAATGCCGGGTCCCATCAAGCGACACGAGATGCAGGTCGGCGTACTGGTGCCGCAGGACGACTGCCATTGCCAATGACCTGGGGTCGAGTACGCATCCCAGGGCCGCGAAGCCTGATACCAAGCACAAGCACTGACGGCTAGCCCTGGCGTGTTCTTCCCGCTAAGTATCGAGACACTTCAAACATTTTTTTCACAACAGGATGATATTCAAATGAGTATGAAGCGCAAATCAGGATATTTACTTCTTTACCTAGCTACTGCAGCGTTGTTGTACTCGATGTGGCTGGCGCTCAGGTATTCATATGTTTTTACTGTACGCGCAGATGGCACCTGTGGCATGCGACTGCACTCCATTCGTACAGAGCCAGGAGGCAAGTTTATTCTTGTTTTCTACACACCCGTGTCGGGCGTTACTGAAGAGCCGTCACTAACGCCAAACGCGTTGACGTTCTATGTGTTGCGCTTTTCTGATGCAGCACATCCGGAAGTCGCAATCTCTGCACAGACCCAAGCGAAGCCGACTTGGCGAATATTGATGAATAACGAGGAGATCGAGCGGTCTAGCGCAACTGGAGGAATTATTGATTTCTCCGGTTCTAAAGAGGCGCTCAAGTGCGCTACTAAACCAACCAATAATTTTTTGGAGTAGAAGATGGCAATCTTTGATAAATATCTAACGGTTCTTACCCCCGCAGCCAAGCAGTCCATCCAAGAAATGTCCTACTCAGGGCTACCTGGACGGACAGATGGTCCTGCAGATGCATATCGACATCTGCTTTGGGCGGCAGAACTAACAAGACGGCTTGGACAGCCGTTAGCAAGAGCAGTTCTCGATGGGCATGAGTTCATGGATTTTGGGACTGCTCCTCAAAACGCCGCACAACATGCAATTGACTATCACAACAACGAGTTGGGTATTAAGTTAGGCATGAAGATTCGAGAAGCCGGAGGTACTTGGTATGAAGTGGTTCAAGGAGCACGATCACTAATACTCGCAGCATATTCAAACCCGAACCTTACGGATGTCCAAAATGTAAATTCACTACCTAGTCCTAATGGAGGCGCTACGTGGGCCACCAATCAGTCGGATTGGAAAGTCAATCCGAAATTTGTTATTGGTGGAGTAGAGGCGCCAATTGCGCTAGCAAACTGGGGACCTCCAAAATTTCCTTCTGATACAGCTTGGGACGAGAAAGCTGAAAGGCCGAATTTTGAGTGGGACCCTGCCTCCAAGCAATTCGTCCTCCGCTGGGGTAATTGGACCATCTCAGATTTAATTAATCGATTCGAAACGGAAAGCACGTACCTACCTGCAATGGTTGACGCATCTACGACCGAAACCTTTCAGCTCGGCGCTGAAGGTGCCTCATCTGGTTACAGCGTCATTGCGACCACTCAAACTTCAACGGGCACAACCACATACCAACTCAAAGACGCTGAAGGCAATCCTGTTGCCAGCGGTGGTAATTACTCCGTCGCACAAAACAACACGATAGCCTTTGATGTCGGCACATCAAGGCAGGTGTATGACCTCAATACCGGACGTATGGTTGCACAAATCGATGCTAATGGCGCCGGGTTTGTAATTGGCAAAGACGGCAACGATACCCACTACAGTGCAGGTCAGCTCAACTACAGCAGCAACAGCGGTGTACTAAACGCTACGGTCGATGGACAAGTTACCCAATTCTTTGTCACCAACAATAGCGTCGCTTTGAATGATTACCACATAACCGTCTCGAATGCAGAAGGTGGGAAGACGATCTATGAGCGCAAGGCCGACGCAGACGCAGGCTATACCGTTCGCCAAATCAGTACCGACGAGGAAGGCAACGTGACGCTTGACTTCACCGGTCATCAAGCCAGTTTGACGGCCGAAATCAATCCTGTTTTGGTGACAGAGAAACTGGGCGGCGTAGAAACCAGCAGTTTCTATGACGGCGGCGGAACTCTAACCGGACGCAGCAAGACGCTAAATGAGTCGGACGGTTCTCCCACCAATGACAGTCTGGCCAACATGCTGCAAAGCCTGCGCGGTGCGACGGGTGATCTGGATGACCTGGTACTGGATGCAGCCGAACTGCGCACCCTGAGCGGCTCCCAGGGCGAAGGCGAGGCCTGGGGCGGCGCCCGCTTGCTGACGCTGGGAGACAGCACGCTGGGTGACTACTATCGCCATCACCACGATATCCAGACTGGCGCCGCTATTCCCCTGCAGCTCGACAACCCGGAAACCCAGGGCTTGGGCTTGCTAGGCGGGTTTGACCTTGGCAACGGCGCGAGCGTGCTGGACGGCATCAGCAGCGATGCCTCTGCCAGCTGGAACTACCTGAACAACTCTGCCGGTGGCATCGACTACATCGATTGGGGCTATGACACCAGCGTGGTCGACTATGCCAGCAGCTATACCTACGATACCAGCGCCTATAGCTACAGCAGCTATACCTATGACAGTTATGACTACAGCGCCTACAACTACGGCAGCTACGACTATGGCTGGAGCAGTTGGTGGCCCGTCGCACTGGATATGGACGGCGACGGTGTTGAGCTGGTAACCCAGGAGGACAGCCATGCGTGGTACGACGTCAAGGGTGATGGTTACCGGCGCAACATCGGCTGGATCGGCAGCGACGACGCGCTCCTGGCCATTGATGAAAATCACGACGGCAAGATCACGGATGCCCGGGAATTGTCTTTTGCGATGTGGACGGCGGATACCGGTGACACTGACTTGCAAGCCCTCAGGACGGCCTTCGACACCAACCATGACCAGAAACTCGATGCCCAAGATTCACGCTTCGTCGATCTGAGGGTGTGGCAGGACAAGAACGGCGACGGCGTGAGCGACGCGGGCGAGCTCAAGACCCTGGCCGAGGCCAGTATCAAAAGCATAGGCCTCAGTGTGGCTCAAACCGACTGGAGCAGCGGCGGTAACCGCGTGGCTGGCTTTGCCACTTACGAAAAAACCAACGACACGCGAGGCTGGGCTGCAGACGTCGGGCTCGGTTATGACACCCAGGGCTGGAAGGCCAGCGTGGAAAGCAACCTGTTACGCATGACGGAAAGCGGTGGCCTCGTTTATGGCATTGCACGCAACAATGCGCTTGCCCTTGACTTAGGCGCACAGGGCCTGGACGCAGCCATAGGAGGCACCGGCAGCGACACACTATCGGCCGGCAGCAAGATAGCCGTGCTGCTGGAAGGTGGCGCGGGTGACGACAAACTCACCGGCGGTGCCGGCGATGATTGGCTGGCGGGGGACGCCGGTTCGGACACGCTATCCGGCGGCGACGGCGACGATACCTTGGTGATCGACGCGCAGGATGCGCAAGCCAACCTCAACGGCGGGTCAGGCTTCGATATGACGGTGGTGGCCGGCAACACCGCCGTGACACTGGACCTGGGAGCGGCGGGCATAGAAGCAGCAGTAGGCGGCGCCGGCAATGACAACCTGCGTACCAGCGGCACAGGCCGGGTGATTCTGGCCGGCGGGGCTGGCAGCGACAGCTTGTCTGGCAGCGTAGCAGGCGACTTGCTGTATGGCGGCACCGGCGATGACACGCTTAAAGGCGGACGAGGCAACGATGTGTACGTTTTCAATCGAGGCGACGGCAACGACACGATCGTCGACGCAGCTACGACGATGGCTACGACCGTCACCACACGGGTCGAGTATTACCCGGTGGCCGTGTTGGCGGGGCCGGTAGTTGGAAACGCTCTTTACCAGCAAAGTCTTGACCAGGCAGTCAGGATTCTTGGCGCAGAGCCCGTCGGGAGCGCGGCTTATTCTCAGATTCTTACGATGGTTTTGGGATCCAGCCGCTATTGGCAATACACCACGGCCAGCCGGACAACAGAAACGACTAGCACGACAGAAGTAGAAATCGATGCCGGCCAGGACGCCTTACGCTTTGGTGCGGGTATCGGCCGGGAAGACTTGGCGTTGACGACTACCGGCTCCGACTGGATTTTCAGCATCGCCAACAACGGCATAGCGAGCGGTGACCGAATCACACTGGAAAACCAGACCAATAGCAAGGCGTGCATCGAGTCCGTGGAGTTCTCCGATGGGCAGAAGTACGCCATTGAAGACTTGGTGTTTGGTACAGCGGGCGCAGATATTTTGTCGGGCACGGCGGCGGCGAATGTGATCAACGGTGGGTCCGGTGGAGACACAATGCGCGGCGGCGTCGGCGATGATTTTTACGTGGTCGATAGCGCGAGTGATAGCGTGCTGGAGAACGCCAATGAAGGTACGGATTCGGTACTTTCCAGCATCAGCTACACCCTAAGCGCCAATGTTGAGAACCTGACCATGACCGGCGCTGCGGCCCTCAATGGCACCGGTAACACATTGAACAATGTTCTGATTGGCAACGGTGCGGCCAATGTGCTGGATGGCGGGCAGGGCAATGACACCTTGGACGGTGGCGGGGGTGCGGACACGCTGAGTGGCGGTGCCGGGGACGACCGATATCGCTTCAGTCCGGGTAGTGGGAAGGACTCCATTGTGGACACCAGCGGCAATGACCGTATTGTGTTTGGTACTGGGATTGGCGCTGCGCAGATCACCGCCAGCATGGTCAATGGCCAAGTCACCCTGTCCGCAGCACTTGGCGATAGCGTGAGCTTTGCCGCGCCGGCCATCAATAGCTACGCGGTCGAGAAATTTGAGTTTTCCGATGGCAGCGTGAAAGATGCCGCCTGGCTCAATGGTTTATTGAACGTAGCCCCTACCGGCGCCAACAAAACGCTGACCTTCAACGAAGATGGCAGCTATGCCATCACCGCTATCGACCTGGGCTTTAGCGATGCCAATCCCGGCGACAGCCTGAGCGCGGTACGCATCGACAGCCTGCCAGGAGCCGGTAGCTTGAAACTCAATGGCATCAATGTCACGACGGCTCAAGTCGTCAGTGCTGCCGACCTGGTGGCTGGTAGGCTGGTGTTCAGTCCGGCCGCCAATACCAACGGCTACAACTACGCGAGCCTGACGTTCTCAACCAAAGACCAATTCGGTGCCTTTGACGTAGTACCCAACACGCTGGCCTTCGATGTCACTTCGGTCAATGATGCGCCCACAGGGGCGGTAACGATCAGCGGTACGCCAATCCAAAAACAGCTCTTGACAGCGACCAATACACTGCTCGACGTGGACGGCCTCGGTACGATCAGCTATCAGTGGCTTGCGGGCGGTACGGCCATTGCGGGCGCCAACAGTTCCAGCCTGATCCTTACCCAGGCGGAGGTGGGCAAGACCATCAGCGTCAAAGCCAGCTACACCGACCTGAAGGGGACTGGGGAAAGCGTGACCAGCGCAGCCACCGCGGCAGTTGCAAACATCAACGACGCCCCTACCGGCGCGGTTACCCTGCAGCGAGGCGGCGTCGCTCTTAACACCGTCACGACCGTCCAGCAAGGCGACACCCTGAGCATCGCCAGCACCCTGGCCGATGCCGATGGCCTGGGCGCGCTGAGCTACCAATGGCAAAGCTCGGTGGACGGCCTCAACTGGAGCGCGATCAGCGGCGCCACCGCCAGCAGCTTCGGGCTCACGCCCACCCTGGCTGGCCAGAGCATACGCGTGACTGTCCGCTATACCGATGGCTTTGGCTTTGTGGAGAACCTGAACTCGGCAGCCACCGCAGCGGTCAACCGCATGCTCGGCACAGCGGGCGCCGACACACTGGCCGGCACCGCAGGCGTGGATCGCCTCGAAGGCCTGGCCGGCAATGACGGGTATACCGTCAACAACGCGGGCGACATGATTGTCGAAAACCTCAACGAAGGCCTTGACACTGTCACCAGCTTCGTGGACTACACCTTGCCGGCCAACGTCGAGAACCTCGCCCTGGCCGGTGCGGTGGCAATCAACGGAACCGGCAATGCGCTGGCCAATACGCTCACCGGCAACAGCGCTAACAACTTGCTGACGGGTGGTTTCGGCGCGGACACCTTGACAGGCGGGGGAGGAGACGATGTGCTCGACAGTCTTATCGCAGCTACCTCCATCACACTGTTTGTCATGGGCACCACCAGCGCTAAGTATGTCGTGGACGGTGGGCTTACCGGCTCTCTTGCGTTCACGGACGGCATCCTCCCCGCGGTCGTAACCGGCCAGCAGCTGAAAATCCACACCGGCGTGAATCCCGTCAAGGTGTATGTCACGCCCGGTAGCCGGGTGGACGCCAGTGCACTTATGACGACCGGAGACCGCATCTACCTGAGCGGGAAAATGGCGGACTACAGCCAGACGATTGACCAGGACGGGGGTATCTACACCTTCACCCGCATCGCAGGCCTGTCGGCCGGGCAGAGCGAAAGTGCCATGGTGTCGGTGTCAGATGGGGATGCACGCTTGTATTTTTCCGACGGCAGCATAGGACTGAACGGCCTCACCGACGCACGCCTGCTGGACCTCGATACCTTTGTTTTTCATCCCATCCAGCAAAGCTGGCTCACGAGCGGCGCGCAAACCTGGCCCGCCAGCATTCCTCTCCTGAGCCAGGGTGCCGACCGGCTGGTGGGCGGCCTGGGCAATGACCGTTTCTTTGTGGACGATGCGGGCGATGTGGTAGTGGAAAATCTCAATGAAGGGACCGACACCGTCACGAGCTTCCTGGACTACACCCTGACGGCCAATGTCGAGAATCTTTCGCTGGCGGGCGCGGCCGCCATTAACGGCACCGGCAATGCTCTGGACAACACACTGACCGGCAACAGCGGCAATAACGTGCTGATAGGCGGCTTCGGTGCGGACACTTTGATAGGCGGTGACGGCGACGATGTGCTTGATGGCCTCGTTCCGGCATTGGGTGCGTCGGTGGTGGTGTATATGACGAGTGCTGCGGTCGCGAAATATTCCGTGAACGGTGGGCCGGCTACTGTGTTTTCGCTCGCGGACGGCATTGTGCCCGGCGTATCGGCAGGCCAGTCCTTGACGGTCAAAAACGGTATCAATCCTGTCAAGGTGTATGTCACTCCGGGCAGCCAGATGGACGCCAGCAACCTTGTTGCGTCAGGGGACCGCATCTACTTGAACGGGAAGCTAGCGGACTATAGCCAGACGATTGACCAGGACTTGGGTACCTATACCTTCACCCGTATTGCGGGTCTGCCGGCGGGGCAGAGTGAAAGCGCGATGGTGACCGTGTCCGATGCGGACACCCGCCTGTATTTTGCCGACGGCAGCATTGGCTTGAATGGCCTCACTGACGCGCGCCTGCTGGACCTCGACACCTTTGTGTTCCATCCCATCCAGCAAAGCTGGCTCACGGGTGGCACGCAAACCTGGCCCGGCGACGTTCCCCTGCTGAGCCAGGGCGCGGACCAATTGGTGGGCGGCCTGGGCAATGACCGTTTCTTCGTGGATGACGCGGGTGACGTGGTGACCGAATTGGCCGGTGAAGGAAGCGATACCGTGCAGGCCAGCGTCAGCTATACGCTGGGCGCCAATGTCGAAAACCTCACGCTGACAGGAAGCACCGCCATCAACGGCACGGGCAATGCCCTCGCCAATGTGCTCGGCGGCAATGCCGGCAACAACACCCTGGCCGGTGGCGGCGGTAGCGATACGTATGTGGCCTACCGCGGCATGGCTCAAGACCGCATTGTTGAAAACGACGCCACCGCAGGCAACACCGACGTGCTGTCCTTCGGCGCCGGCATCGCCAACGACCAGCTGTGGTTCCGCCACACCGGCAACGATCTGGAAGTAAGCATCATCGGCACGGCCGACAAAGCCATCGTGCAGAACTGGTACCTGGGCGATCCCTACCATGTCGAGCAGGTCAAGAGCGGCGACGGCAAGGTGTTGCAGCACACCGACGTGGACAAGCTGGTGAGCGCCATGGCAGCCTTCGCGCCGCCGGCCATGGGCCAGACCAGCTTGACGGCTTCACAGCAAACGGCGCTCGCGCCGGTGTTGGCGGCAAACTGGCACTAGGCTCGCGTGCGAAAGACTCGCTCCGGGAACTCAGAACCGGAGCAAGCTAGCGCTTGAATCCAAGAAAAAGGGAAAGAATCGATCATGGCGAAACCTCCAGATAGCCCCACCGGGCCACTCAAGCCGCTGTTTTTCATGGGCCTGGCGCTGTTGCTAACGCCAGGCATCGTGACGTTCGCATCCTTATGCCTGCTACCTCAAGTAGAGCTGACGTTGGTGTTCACACGCTTTCCTGGTTTGGTCACATCGCCCGAAATGATTGTTGCGGCCTTGCTGGCCGTGGTGATAGGCATGGCGATCTGCCTGGTCATCGCCGTACTGAGCAGCAAAAGGCCAACACTGGCCGACATGATGGCCATTGAGCTATCCCAAGCGTTTGCTTTTTTTCTGGCGATTGCAGCCTTGCTTCACAACCCGCAGGAGGAATTTTGCAAAGCCGGCCCCGTGGGGTCTGCACTCGCGAAGGCCTTTCAGCTTGAAAGCTGCAGCTTGACCACCGACTTCTGGATGCAAGCCGGCGTCGGTGGTCTGGTGGCCGCGGCTTTTTTCGTTCTGGTGCTGAGATTGTTCCGCGCGGCCGCCCAGGCTATTTCCAGCTGATCGAAACTACCCCGCCTACAGGTAGTTAAACAAAGCAATCTGCTGAATCCGCACAAAAGTCTGCTGGCTGGCCTGCAGTGCGGTCTGGCGTTGGTAGAACTCGGCAATCGCGCTGGCGTAGTCCAGGTCCTGCAGGTCTGAGAGGTAGCTTTTGTCGTAGAGGGCGCGGCTGTCGCCGGTGTCGCCCAGGGCGTCTAGTTCCTGCAGGCGGGTGCCGACCGAGGCGCGCACCGTGAGCACGTTGTCGTGGGCGTTGGTGATTTTGCGGTTGGCGGTGCTCAAGGCGTTGAGCACCTTGGACTGCGCGGCGGGGCCGGCGCCGTCGACCGGAGAGCGCAGCGCGGTGATGGCGTCGCTGATGGCGGCGAAGACGTCGGTGCCGGCGTTCTTCGCGGTGGAAGCATGGAAGCTGTCGCCGGCCGCGGGCGTGCCGGTGATGCTCAGCTGCAGGCCGCCGAACTGGATGGGGCTGCCGGCGGTGAAGGTGGTGGAGGGCACGATGGCCACCGGCGGCACGGTGTTGGTGTCGACCTGGTAGGTGGTGGGCGTGGTGAAGGTGATGACGAAGTCTTTGCCGTAGTTGGGGTCGGCGATGTTGGTCACCGAGGTCGCGCCGAACACGCCGCTGCCGGTGTTGCCGGCCTGGGCCTGGGTGACATAACCCGCACCGCCCTGCACGCTCTGGAAAATGCTGCGGCCGTCGTCGCTGCCGGCCATCTGGCGCGAGACGTCGACCTGCATCAGGCGCTGGCCCTGGTCGCCGGCATAGAGGATGCTGCCGTCGGGCTGTTTCACAAAAGGTGGGCTGCCCGTCTTGAAGCCGGCAAACAAAAACTGGCCGTTGCCGTCGTCGGTGTTGGCCAGGCCCTGCAACTGGTCAAACGCGCTTTGCAAGGTGGTGGCCAGGGTGGCGCGGTCGGCGTCGGTCATGGTGCCGTTGCCGGCCTCGACCAGCAGGCTTTTGACGTTCTGCAGCACGGTGGTCACGCTTTGCAGGGAGTTCTCTTCGAGCGAAAGCATCTGCTCGGCCTGCTTGCGGCTGGTGGCGTACTGCGAATTGAGCGCGATGGACTGCGAAACCGCGAGTGCGCGTGTGGCGCCCAGCGGGTCGTCCGAGGGCGCGAGGATTTTGGTCATGGCGCCGATTTGCTGCTGCACGCGCAGCAGGCTGCTTTGTTGCGAACCCATGGCGCTCTGGCTTTGTTCATAAAAAGACTGGGTGCTGATACGCATCATGGGCTCCTTAGTTGATCCCGAGGACCGCGTCAAACATGGTCGATGCCGTCTGTATGACCTTGGCATTGGCCTGGTACATCTGCTGGAACATCAGCAGGTTGGCGGTTTCCTCGTCCTGGTTGACGCCGGAGACCGACTGCTGGGCCGAGCGTATCTGCGTGGCCAGGCTGGTCTGCGCCGTGCCGGCGATCTGGATCTGCCTGGCCTTGTTGCCGACGCTGCTGACCAGCTGCGCGTACGAGTCGGTAAAACTGGCCGTGCCGCCGCCCATGGTTTTTTTGTTCTGCAGCGCGCCCAGCAGCAGCGCGTTGCTGCCGTCGGAGATACCGCCGGTGTTTTTGTCGACGGTAAAGCTGTCGCCGTTGGCCGGCGCGCCGCTGATCGTGAGGCTGATGCCGTTAAAACTGAAAGTCGCGCCCGGTGTGTAGCTGACGGAGGCGCCGGGCGCATACGGGCTGGCCGGGTCGGGCGTGCCGTCGGCGCGCGTCACGGTGACGGACGCGCCGGCCGGGAAGCCCGACAGCTGGTTGGTGGCCGCATCGTAAGTGAGCGTCACCTTCGCGGCCAGCGGCGTGGCGGGGTAGGCCGCGTCCACCTTGCCGGCGCTGATCTTGCCGCTGCCCTGGTTGGCCGCCGTGTTGCCGGTCACGATGGGCGAAGCCGCCGCGATTTTGGCCGGGTCGCTGACCAGCACCGTGAGGTCGCGCGCGCCGGTGCGCGTGGGCTGGATCAAAAACGAATCGCCGGGCGTGCCGGCGCCGCTGGCCAGTGTCAGCGTGACGCCGTCAAAGGTCGTGGTGTTGGCGGGCGCGGCGCCCGGGAAGCCGGCGGTCATCGGTATCACCTGGTTGTCCGACAGGCGCGTCAGCGTGTAGCTGGGGCCGGCGCCCACGTCCAGGCGGTAGTCGCTGGTGGTGAGCTGGCTGGTGTTGGAGAACGTTGGCGTGAGCACCAGGTTGCCGGTGTTGCGGCTGTTCGACAACACGCTGGGGCTGGCCTGCGAGAAGAAGTTGGTGCCGAGCACGCCATTCAAATCGACGCCCAGCTTGTGTTGGCTGTTGAAGGCGTCCGACAGCGCGATCGCGATGCGGCCCAGCGCGTTCTGCGCGGGGGCCAGGGTTTCACTGCGGAACTGCATCAGCCCGCCGAGCATGCCACCGCTGAGCATGCTGTCGGGCATCTGCACCGCCACGCCGGCCGCGTTGACCACGGCGACAGCCATGCGGCTGGGGTCGGCGGCCGAGCGCACCGCCGCGAGTTTGGCGGCACTGTCGCCCAGCACCAGCGACTGGCCGTTGCCGATGGAAATGTTGTACTGGCCGCCGTCCTGCACCACCAGCTTGGTGCCCACCAGCAAGCCGAGCTGGTTCACCAGCTGGTCGCGCTGGTCCAGCAGGTCGTTGGGGGCCTGGCCGCCAGAAGCATTGCTGAGCAGGGCCACCTGTTTGTTGAGGCTGGCGATCTGCTCGGCATAGCTGTTGATCTGGTCGACGGTGCCCGAGATCTGGTCGTTGGTCGTGTTGTTCAGGCCGCTCAGGTACTGGTCCATGGAACGAAACTGGTTGGCCGCGGCCTGCGCGGAGCTGATCAGCTGCTGGCGCGCGGCAGGGTCGGCCGGCGTGTTGGCCACCGCCTGGATGTTGGTGAACAGCGACTGCAGCTGCGGCGCCAGGCCCGCCTTCTGGTTGGCCAGCAGGTTGTCGATCTGGCTGATCTGCGTGTAGTAGGTCGTGAGCGACTGGTTCAGCGACTGCGCCTGGTTGAGCTGCGAGGCCAGGTAGGCGTCGTAGCTGCGGGTCACGTCGACCACCTTGGCGCCGCTGCCGAAGAAGCCGACGCTGGCGCGGTACACGCCACCGGCTGTCGCGACCTGCGCGGACTGGCGGCTGTAGCCGGGCGTGTTGACGTTGGCGGTGTTGTGGCCGGTGGTCACCAGCGCGGCCTGGGCGGCGTTGAGGCCGCTCAGCCCGGTGTAAAACATGCTATTGGACATAAATCGGGTCTTTCACGGCGGCGCTCCCCTGGGGAATGCGGGTGGCGCATCATGGATGTCTATATACAGAGAGATAACGGCTGGGCCTGGAGGAACTTGAGCTTTATTTCCAATCAAGTGCCTTCTTGTTCCCTATCCCCCTGGGAGAGGGTTAGGGTGAGGGCTCTCCTGGTCTGGAGGGGTGGCTCATGTTTCGTATGCCGCTGGCCCTCACCCCTACCCTCTCCCAGGGGGAGAGGGAGCAAGACACAAATGCCACGCACGCGCGCTCTTTTCCCCATCCCCATTCCCTCTCCCTCTGGGAGAGGGTTAGGGTGAGGGCTCTCCGGGTCTGGAGAGATGGCTAATGTTTGGTACGCCGCCGGCCCTGTCTTGCAGACCGCAGCCCAGGCAGAGCCTGGGCTTCTTCGCGCTGTCCAGATGCGCGCAGGCGCATCCGGAGCCGCAGCGCTCAGCCCCTGCCCTCTCCCCGAGGGAGAGGGAGCAAGACCCGGCTCAAGCCGTCAGCGAGCGTTGCCACCGCTTGGCGCGTTCCTCAAACTGCTGCCGGCGCTCTTCCTCGGCCTGGCCGGCCTTGTACACCGAGTCGCCAATCAGGCCCTTGATTTCCCGGACCGCCGCTGCGCTGCGCTGGGCCAGGCTTTTGACTTCGGCGGCCATCAGGGCAAAACCCCGGCCCTGCTCGCCCGCGTGGGCGGCTTCGGCCGCCGCGTGGGCCAGTGCGCGGGTACGCAGCGCGATGCCGTCGATCATGCCGATGAGATCGGCGATTTTTTCAGGCGGCAATGGGCCGGTGCCGGATGTGGCGCCCGGCGAAGTTTCAACATGGGATACCGGATGGCTTGTGGTCGCGTGCATGCGCACTCCTTGGAAATCAATGGTGTTGGGCCAATGGCTTGCAGGAAAGGCTCTGCCCACGGCACGCCTCCCCCTGCTTATCGGCCTGTCCTGGCAAAACTTGAGGTTTCTTTCCGGGATGCCTTAAAAGGTTTCCCAGCTGCCACCGGCCGCGCCGGCCGCCAGCGGAGGCGCGATGGCCTGCCGGGCCTGGGGTGGTTGCTTCGGCGTTGACATCGGGCGGACAGGATTGGCCGCGCGCGGCGTGGGCTGCGGGTTCTGCGGCACAACACCGTCCTCCAGCTTGAAGACACTGACCGCGTCCGACAACCCGCCGGCCTGCTCCTGCAGCGACGAAGCCGCGGCCGCAGCTTGCTCAACGAGCGCCGCATTCTGCTGCGTGACCTGATCCATCTGCGTGATCGCCTGGTTGATCTGTTCGATGCCGGAAGTCTGCTCTTGGCTGGCCGCGGTGATCTCGGCCATGATGTCGGTCACGCGTTTAACGCTGTCGACAATCTCGTCCATGGTCTTGCCGGCTTCGGCGACCTGGCTGCTGCCCTCCTCGACCTGGTCTTGCCGGCTTCGGCGACCTGGCTGCTGCCCTCCTCGACCT
>NZ_JBFUGK010000030.1:0-68680 GCF_056402935.1 Polaromonas sp. P3_B1 | reverse complement strand
GACACGCCATGGCGTGTCCTTGTGATTTCAGGTCTTCAGGGTTTTGTCTTCGGCTGTTTGGCTGTTCGGTATCCGGGCCCCTTGTGTATGCGCCGAGGAGCGCAGGTCCAGACGGATCAGGGCAAAAACGTGTTTGAGCGAAGCGAGTTGTTTTTGACCCCGTCTGGACCGAGCACCACAGGCTGCCCCGTAGCGAAGCGGAGGGGACGCAGACACCAGGTCGCCTTTTCTTTTGCTTACTTTTGGTGTTTGCGTAACTTCGCTGCGCGAAGTGAGCAAACCCCGCGCGCGTAGCGCGCCTTTTGGCGAACAAAAGAAAACCCGCTTTGCGGGTTTCGATAAAAGTGAGTTGCCGCCGGGCAACCCCCGGCCAGCTACCGATAGAAGAGTGAGCAGACGAAGCAGAGGTAGAGAGGGGAAAGCGCGCAAGCCGGCGCAAGACCCGGCGAAACCTCAGCTTACCAACGCCAAAGCCCCAAAATCCCCAACCCTCTCACCGAGGCCGGCCTCCACCAACTCAAACTCATCCGTCAACGCAGGCAGCTTGCCGTGGATTTGCGCACTCAGGCGAGGCAGCAAATACGCCCGGTGGTTCCAGAACACGCCCCCGCCCAGGCTGATGCGTTCCAGGTCCAGGGTGGCGACCATGTTGTAGAGGCCGCGTCCCAGCACGCGGCACAGTTCGTCGACGATGGCCTGAGCGGCCGCGTCGCCGGATTGGGCGGCGGCGAACAGCGCGGAGGCGCCGGGGTAGCCCGCGCCGGCAAAACGCCTTGCGATGGCGTTACCGGCCACCACGCCCTCCAGGTCGCCCATGTTGCCGCAGCCGCACAGCGCGTCGCTGTGGTCGCTGACAAAGGTATGGCCCGCGTGGCCGGCGTTGCCGTGCTTGCCGCGCAGGATGCGGCCATCCACGCACAGGCCGAAACCTATGCCGGTGCTCCAGGTCACGTAGGCGCAGTGGCTGTACCCCTGCAGCGCGCCCCAGCGGCGCTCGGCCTGCAGGGCACCCACGCCGTCGTTCTCGATGCGGAGTTTTTCGGCGAAGCGGCTGCGCAGCGGCGCTTCGAGGGGCACGCTGACCCAGTCGTTGGGCAGGCCGCGCGCGGGGCCGGCCATGCCGCCGCAGATGTTGGGGTTGGAAATCTCCAGCATGCCGTCCACTGCCACAAAGGGGCCGCAGGACGATATGCCCAGTGCTTCAATATCCTGTTCGCGGATGCCGGCGGCCTCGCAGGCCTTGCCCAGCATGCGCAGCACCTGGCGCACCACGGTGTCGGGTGGGCCGGCTTTTTCAGTGGGCTCCACAAGCCGGGACTGCAGGGCCAGGGTGGCCTGGTCCAGGCTGAGTTCCTGCCCGGCCTCTATCAGGCTGACGGCGATCTTGGTGCCTCCCAGGTCGACACAGGCTTTCATGACAGGACTTTTCCTCAAAGAATTTTGGCTATCAGGCTGGCCACAAAGCTCAACAGGATGGTGGTGGTCAAGGGGATGAACCACTCCCGCCCGAACAGCCGAAAACGCAGGTCACCGGGTAGCTTGCCGAAGCCGAGCTTCTGCAGCAGCGGGCTGAACCAGCTGATCAGCATCAGGGCCAGGAAGATGACGATGAACCAGCGGATCATGGTGGCCAGTTTAGAGCGTATGCATCCGGTCGCCGGCAGCAAAGCCGATAGGCTCCCAGACCGGACGGCCTTTGGCCCCAAAGGCGATCACCTTGAACAGCTCGCCCATTTCGTGCTCGGCGATCAGTTTTTGCACCATGGCGCGCTGCTCCAGCGGCGCGCCCTCCATGCCGTCGACCAGGCCGCAGTTGAGCAAAAAGCGCCCCTGGCTGGTGTAGCCCAGCACTTCGAGCCCGGCCTCCTGGCCCGCCAGGGCAATGCCGGTGAAGTTGACGTGCGCGGTGATGTCCTTGCTGCCCACCTCGGCCAGCGCATCGGCGTCCGCCAGGTGGCCGCGGTGGCACATCACGGTACCCATGCTGCGCTGCGGGTGGTAATACTCGTGTTCCGGAAAGCCGTAGTCGAGCAGAAAGACCGCTCCGGCCTCCAGCCGGTCGGCCAGGGTGGCGACAAAAGCTTCAGCCTGGGGATGGATTTCGGTGAGGTAGTCATGCGCACCCTCCACCCCGGCGGGGGGGCGCAGTCCGGTGCGCTGGTCGGCGTAGAAGAAACCGCCGTCCCGCACCACCACGCCGCGTTCATGCCAGTCGCCTTTCAGGCGCGCCAGCAGCTTGACCGGCATGGCATCCAGCACCTCATTGCCCAGTACCACGCCGCGCATCGTCGGCGGCAGTTCCGACGCCCAGCGGACCTTGTCGCCGTAGGCGGCCAGCCGCTCGCGCTGGCGCGCCTGGAGGCTGCCCGACAAATCGACGATGGTGTAGCGCTCAAGCTGCGGCCCCAGCGCCTCCAGCACCTGCTGGGCCAGCGCGCCCGAGCCCGCACCGAACTCCCAGATCTGCGCCGTGCCCGTTTCCCGCAGGGCCTGGGCTACCTGGCGCGCCAAGGCCTGGCCGAAACGCGGCGAAAGCTCGGGCGCGGTGACAAAATCGCTGCCGCTTTCGGGCATCAGGCCGAATTTGCGCGAATCGTTGGCGTAGTAGCCCAGCCCCGGCGTGTAAAGGGCCAGGGCCATGAATTCGTCAAAACCCAGCCAGCCGCCGGCAGCCTCAATGGCCTTGCTTATGTGGGCCGCAAGGCCGGTCGTTAAAATGGGGGTATCGGTCGTCGAGGTCATGGGGTCACCACTCGCCATTGTCGGCGATCCCCATGGCCTCTTCACACTGGCCCTTGCCTCCTTTTTGCTCCTTTTGAGCCCCAAGCCCACCCATGAACCCAGCGCCGTCTTCCCTCCCCGTGGTCCTTGTGACCGGCGCTGCGCGGCGGCTGGGGCGCGAGATCGCGCTGGCGCTGGCGGCCGGGGGCTGGCAGGTGGCGGTGCATTACCGCGGCTCGGAGGCCGAGGCCCGGCAAACCGTCGCTGATTGCGCCAGGCTGGCGGGGGCTCCGGCCGCTTTCCAGGCGGACCTGGGTGATGAGGCGGCAGTGCGCGGCCTGCTGCCGGCCGTTGTGGCGCGCATGGGGCGGGTTGATGCGGTGGTCAACAACGCCTCCACTTTTGAAGAAGACAACGCAGCCAGTTTCGGCTTTGCGGCCCTCGACAAACACATGCACAGCAACACCGGCGCCGCCGTGCTGCTGGCGCAGGCGCTGCATGCCCACATCACGGCGCGTGGCGAGGGCGCGAAAGGTGAGCAGGGCGCCCAGGGCGCCGTGGTCAACCTGCTGGACCAGAAGCTCTGGAACCAGAATCCCGATTTTTTCAGCTACACCCTCTCCAAGGCCGCGCTGGAAGCGGCCGGCACCATGCTGGCGCAGGCGCTCGCACCCCTGGTTCGGGTGGTCGGCGTGGCGCCCGGCCTGACGCTGACCAGCCATTTGCTGAGCGACGAGCAGTTCCAGGCCAGGCACAAACTGTCGCCGCTGGGCCGCTCCTCCACGCCTGCCGACGTTGCGGCCGCGGTCAAGTTCGCGCTGGAAAACCGCTCCATCACCGGCACCACGCTGCTGGTGGACGGCGGCCAGCACCTGATGAAGTTCGACCGCGATTTTTCGCTGATGTGAAGCTGCGGCAACAGCTGACACGCCCCCCTTTTCCTCACCACAGACTGGCGCCATGTTCAACACCCGGGGAACCCAGATCCTGCACCTCACCGGTTTGCGCTTTGACGCCAACCTGGGGATTCTGGACCATGAAAAAACCGCGCCGCAGCCCATTCAGGTCGATGCCGAACTGAACCTGGGCACGCAGCCGCTGCTGCCGCATGACGACGACATCCACCATGTGCTGGACTATCGCAAGGTGCGGCAGATCATCATCAGCGAGTGCACGGCCGAGCACATGAACCTGCTGGAGAGCCTGATCGGCAAGCTGGCACACCGGCTGATGCAGCTGCCCGGCGTGCTGGGCGTGCGCGTGAAGATTGCCAAACTTGAAATTTTTGACGACTGCGAAGTGGCCATTCGCGTCGAGACGGGACAGTGGTAAGAAATATGGGAGCGAACGATATGAATGCAGTCTGGGATGAGGCCGTTGCGGAGTATGAGCAGCAGGAAAGCTCCGCGCGCGTGCAGAACAGCATGAAGATAGAGCGCGAGGACCACAAGCTCGAAAAGCGCCTGTGCCGCGAGGTCGGCCGCGCGATTGTCGACTTCAACATGATTGAAGAGGGCGACAAGGTCATGGTCTGCGTCTCGGGCGGGAAAGACAGCTATGCCATGCTCGACATCCTGCTCAAGCTGCAAAAGCGCGCGCCCATCAACTTCGAGCTGGTGGCCGTCAACCTGGACCAGAAGCAGCCCGGGTTCCCCGAACACATCCTGCCCGAGTATTTGAGCAAGCTCGGTGTGCCTTTCCACATCGAAAACCAGGACACCTACAGCATCGTCAAGCGCGTGATTCCCGAGGGCAAGACGCTGTGCTCGCTGTGCTCGCGCCTGCGCCGCGGCATCCTGTACCGCGTGGCCGGCGAGCTCGGCTGCACCAAGGTCGCGCTGGGCCACCACCGCGACGACATGCTGCAGACGTTTTTCCTCAACATGTTCTTCGCGGCCAAGCTCAAGGGCATGCCGCCCAAGCTGGTCAGCGACGACGGCAAGAACGTGGTGATACGCCCCATGGCCTACGTGACGGAAAAAGACCTCACGCGCTGGGCCCAGGTGCGCGAATTCCCCATCATTCCGTGCACGCTGTGCGGCAGCCAGGAAAACCTGCAGCGCAAGCAGGTCGGCAACATGCTGCGCGAGTGGGAGAAAAAATTCCCCGGCCGGCTCGAGAACATGTTCGCCTCGCTGCAGAACATCGTGCCCTCGCACCTGATGGACAACAAGCGCCACGACTTCAAGAACATCAAGGCCACCGGGGTGGCCGATGCCGATGGCGACAAGGCTTTCGATGCCGAAGAGTTCCAGGAGCCCCGGCTACCGGGTGTTTCCGTCATCGGCATTCATTCAAGCTGAGTGACTAGATTGATTCATTGACTGATCTTCAACGCTTTCATCATGGAGGCTTTATGAGACGCGCACTTACCGCCATTTTTTCGACAGCCGTCCTGGGGCTGTTGATGAGCGGCTGCTCCACGGTCCGCGTGGTCGACAGCGACGTCACCGCCTTCTACAACTGGAACGGCCCGCCCCCCGCCCCAGCCACGCCTTATCGCTTTGAGCGCCTGCCCTCGCAGCAGGCGGTGGGCTCGCCCCAGGATGCCATCGAGGGCTTGGCACGCACCGCGCTGGCCAAAGTGGGAATGGAGCTCAACGCGCCCGCCGCACGCTACAGCGTGCAAATCGTGGCCAACACCCAGATCGTCGACCGCGGGCCGTATGGCTACAGCCCCTACGGCGGTTTCGGCTTCGGAAGCGGCGTGTTTGTGGGCGGCGGCAGCCGCGGCGCCTCGGTCGGCCTGTCGTTCCCGATTGGCGGCGGGATTGCCGAGCCGCCTTATTTCAAGCGCGACCTGAGCATCGTGATGCGCGACCTGCGGACCAACCAGATCGCCTTTGAGACCCGGGCCCTGCACGACGGCGTCTGGGGCGACACCCTGGCCGTGCTCCCCGCCATGCTGGATTCGGCCCTGCGCGGCTTCCCGCAACCACCCGCCGGCACGCGCCGCATTAACGTGGAGATTCCCCGGTGATACGACCCCCACACTTTTCAGTTTGCGAAACAGTTCTGCACCAGCCTGAGCCGCGGAACCGGCTTTGCCGGGCCGCAGGCGGGCGGCCCCCTCGGGGGGCAGAAAGCCACACGCAGTGGGCGAACGTGGGGGCCTCATGACCATGGAACCGACGCGCATTATTGCTATAAGGCATGGCGAAACGACGTGGAACGTCGATACCCGCATCCAGGGCCACCTGGACATCCCGCTCAATGAAACCGGCCGCAGGCAGGCCGAGCGCATGGCGCTGGCGCTGGCCGACGAACCCATCCGCGCCATCTATGCGAGCGACCTCACACGCGCTTGGGAAACCGCCCAGTACCTGGGCCGCATCCAGGGTATCGAAGTGACGCGCGAAGAGGGCTTGCGCGAGCGTGGCTTCGGTGACTTTGAGGGCAAGACTTTTGCCGAGATCGCAGCCCTGCTGCCTGAGCAGTCCATGCGCTGGCGCAAGCGCGACCCCGAATTCGCGCCGGCCGGCGGTGAGTCGTTGATCGCCCTGCGCAGCCGCGTCATTGCCACGGCAGAGCGCCTGGCGGCCGCGCACCCGGGCGAGCTGATCGCGCTGGTCGGCCACGGCGGCGTGATGGATGTGCTCTACCGCGCTGCGACGCGGCTCGATATCCAGGCGCCGCGCACCTGGGAACTCGGCAATGCGGCCATCAACCGCCTCCTTTGGACCCCCGAAGGCTTTACGCTCGTCGGCTGGGCCGACACCCAGCACCTGGACGATGGCACACTGGACGACAGCGCATTTCCCGGCGGAGAGACCCGAAACCCGTTGGGTGCGCAACAATAAATACCAAAAGAGATAAGACGCACCCATGAGTACCACGCCCACCCGCCTGGCCGAACTGATCGGCAAGCCGGTCAACGATATCGACACCCCCGCCCTGGTCATCGACATGGATGCGATGAAGCGCAATCTGGCGCGCATGGCCGAGTTCGCCAAAAAGCACAACATCCGCTGGCGCCCGCATGCCAAGCTGCACAAAAGCGCCACGCTGGCCAAGATGCAGGTGCGCGCCGGCGCGGTCGGCGTCTGCGTGCAGAAGACCTCCGAAGCCGAAGCCATGGTGGCCGGCGGCGTCACCGACGTCTACATCAGCAATGAAGTCATCGCCCCCGCCAAGCTGGCGCGCGTGGCCTTGCTGGCGCAGAAGCTCGCGGCGCAGGGGGGCCATCTGGCCATCGCGGTCGACAGCACCGAAGGCGTGATTCGCCTGGCGCAAGCCATGACCGAGGCGCGCAACGCCACAGGCGTGGCCACCGTGATCGACGTGTTCGTCGAGATCGATGTCGGCCAGGGCCGCTGCGGCGTTGAGCCCGGCGCCGCCGCCGTCACGCTGGTGCTGGAAATCCGCAAGCATCCGCCCTTGCGCTTTGCCGGCCTGCAGGCCTACCACGGCAAGGCCCAGCACATGCGCAGCGCCCACGAAAGGCGCGACGCCATCGCCAAGGCGGTCGAGGCCGTGGTGCTCACGCGCAAATTGATCGAGGCCCAGGGCATCACGGTGGATCTGGTCACTGGCGCCGGCACCGGGAGCCTGATGCTGGAGGCCGCCAGCGGCGTCTACGGCGAACTGCAGGCAGGCTCTTTCATGTTCATGGACGCCGACTACGCGAAGAATGAGCGCGACCCGGCCCAACCGCAGTTCGAGCATGCGCTCTTCGTCAAGACCCAGGTCGTCAGCACGCACGGCGAACACGCGGTGTGTGATGCCGGCCACAAAAGCCACGCGATCGATTCCGGCCTGCCGCTGGTCCATGCCTTCGACACCGAAAGCGAGCTCGAGTATTTCAACGGCGGCGACGAGCACGGCATCCTGCGGCCCGCCGGCGACAGCAAGCGACTGCCCGGCCTGGGCCGCATGCTGTGGCTGATCCCGGGGCACTGCGACCCGACCGTGAACCTGCACGATTTCATGATCGGTGTGACGGGCGGCCTGCGCAGCGGCACCGTCCAGCGCATCTTCCGGGTCGACGCGCGCGGCGCGCTGACCTGATTTTCCCGTTTCGTTTTTAGAAATTCACGCCGTAGACGGCGTACATGGGCGCAGCCGCGCCGTTGATGCGCCCGCCGCGGTACTCGGCTTCGCGCGCCGACTGCAGCACGGCTTCATTGAGTTCGGCATGCGTGGACGACAGCACGCGCGCATCGAGCAGCTTGCCTTCGGCATCCAGCAATGCAATCACCACAACGCGGCCGTGAATGCCCTGCGCGCGCCAGGCCTGCAGCGCGTCCAGCGCGCCGGGCTTGCGCACGCGCGCGATGGAAATCTTCTGTCCCGCGCCGTCGCCGTCCTGCATCTTCGGCGCCTGCGGATGGTCGGCGTAGAGCTTGCCCATCTGCTTGAACAGCTCGGGAAATTCCGGCAGGCTGGAGGTCGCCGCCAGCGGCACGGCCGGGTTGGGTGTGCGCGGTGGGGTCGGGTTGCTGGTCGCCGCGCAGCCTGCCAGCAGTCCGACCAGGGTCACGCTCCGGACAGCAGGCGCCATGTGGCGGCTCACAAAATGCACTGGTAGTTTCATGATCAATCGGTGCGGGCCTTAAGGTCGTGCGGGCCGAGAACGAATGCGCAAGACACTAACACCGTGCCGTACGCCATGCTGGTAACCGCGCCCCACCATGACAGGAAGTTCCATGCGTTATAGCGGCCTGGGTTGGCGTTCAGCTCATTCGGGAACTTCACAGAGGCTCCGGCAAGTCCGCGGGCGGCGCCATAGTCAAAAGCTGCCTCACCCAGAAAATAAAGGCCTGCTACACAAACGGCCAGCCCCAGGAAGAAAGGAAAACCTCGGGGCCACCAAGTGCTTTTGAGGAAAACGACGAAGAGCCCGAAAAACGCTGCGCCCGCGACATAGAGTTTGCTCGTCACGTGGGGTGACGCCAACGGCAGCAAGTCGCGCCAGAGCCAGGCCAAGGGCGCAAAAAACCATTCTGCTGTGGGCGCCAGTCCATCCCAGCGCCCCCACGGCTTGGCATCAAACACCGTCACCACCACCGCGACACTCCACGCGGTAGCCCAGGCGACATAACACATCATGCGGAAACGACGGCAGAAATCCGCTGAAGCCTGCGACCAGTGCCACTGCACAAGTTGATTCGCCCAAGCCATCGCAAGCACCAAGGTACCGGCTGCCGCCAGCCAGGCAGGCATGCCGTGCAGCATGAAGAAGCCAGTCATCACAAACACGGGTAAATGACCGAACACCAGCCCGCTCAGGGCGTAGGAAACAATGACAGTCGCCGTCAGGCCTAGAACCACCGAGTTATAGAAACGCCATACCGCGCCGATTTCTGACCAGTAGGGATCGGCTGCAGGCGATATCGCCACCCACCGTCCCATGCTCAGGCGCTAAACATGTCGTTGCCGCTGGCCGGCGGCGCCACGCCCAGGTGGCGGTAGGCGGCCAGCGTGGCGATGCGCCCGCGCGGCGTGCGTTGCAGGTAGCCCTGCTGGATCAGGTAGGGCTCGATCACGTCTTCAATCGTGTCGCGCTCCTCGCCTATGCTGGCGGCGATGTTGTCCAGGCCGACCGGCCCGCCGTCGAAGCGGTGGATCACGGCTTCGAGCAGCTTGCGGTCCATCACGTCAAAACCCTGCGGGTCCACGTCCAGCATGGCCAGCGCCTTGTTGGCGATGTCCAGCGAGATGTGGCCGCTGCCCTTGACGTCGGCATAGTCGCGCACGCGGCGCAGCAGGCGGTTGGCGATGCGCGGCGTGCCGCGCGAGCGGCGGGCGATCTCAAAACCGCCATCCTCGTCGATGGGCGCGTTGAGCAGCTTGGCGCTGCGCCGCACGATGCGGGCCAGCTCGTCGGGCGTATAAAACTCCAGCCGCGCGACGATGCCGAAGCGGTCGCGCAGCGGGTTGGTCAGCATGCCGGCGCGTGTGGTGGCGCCCACCAGGGTGAAGGGCTGCAGGTCCAGCTTGATGCTGCGCGCCGCCGGGCCTTCGCCGATCATGATGTCGATCTGGTAGTCCTCGAGCGCGGGGTAGAGGATTTCCTCCACCACGGGGCTCAGGCGGTGGATTTCATCGATGAAGAGGACGTCGTTCTTTTCAAGGTTGGTCAGCAGCGCCGCCAGGTCCTTGGGCTTTTCAAGCACCGGGCCCGAGGTCTGCCGCAGGTTCACGCCGAGCTCGTGCGCAATGATGTGGGACAGCGTGGTCTTGCCCAGGCCGGGCGGACCGAACAGCAGCACATGGTCGAGCGCCTCGTTGCGCTTTTTGGCCGCGCCAATGAAGATTTCGAGCTGGTCGCGCACCTTGGTCTGGCCCACGTATTCATCGAACAGCTTGGGGCGCAGCGCGCGCTCAATGGCCTCCTCACCGGGTGAGGCCGGCGCGGCCGACATCACGCGCTTGGCGGGCGGGAAGTCGCCGGGGGAGAAATCGTCAGTCTGGATGGTCATGGTCAATTACCTATCTCGGCATATGCAGTCGCCAGGCGTTCATGGGCTCTCTTGCAAACGCGCGCATGTCATCTGAAACCCAGATCACGGGCCGCTGACGATCCAAATTGTCCATACGAGTTTCTGTCAAATACATCAGGTGACGCAAGCTTAGCTCGGGCTTGAACTGCGACACCCACGCACGAATGAAGGCCGTGGTTTTTCCGTCAGGGTTACATCCATCGGACTTCTGATTTCTCTGTGAAGACGCCACAATTACTCGTTTGGGAGCCCTCAAAGCCTCGGCCCATGAACCCGAGTAACAGGAGGCGACAAAAATCAGCGTCCGCCTTTCGTCGAAGGGTTTCAAAATCTCACGAAACTCTTTTTCCCGTAGCCCCCATAACTCAGATGCTGAAGCGCCTGCTTCCAGGTAATACGGGCCACCATGACTGCTCACTGCCAGGACGAATAGGTCATCCGATTTTGCGGCCTTCGCCACTTCTTCGACTGCGGTTTTGAAGTTTGCAAATGTGGCTCGTGGCCATTCTTTTTCAAGCTTTCCATTTCCCAACTTCACTGATACCAAATCAGGATCGAGACGTCGAAGTACAGACTCAATGCCGAGAACATCGCCCCAGAAAGCCGTTGAGTTGTAATGCAGCGCGACACCGACATACCAAATTCTGGCAGTGGAGCGCTGGGGATTTGGCCGCCCTGCTGACTCTACTTGTTCCGTAACGGTTAGCGCCTGTACCCCACCGAAACTCATTCCCAGGAATAAAAGCGCACCGACAAGCTGCAATCGAAAACCTATCAGCTTGAACACAAGGGATTGCATTCTGTCTATTTTGCCAAGGCTTTCAACGCCAGCTTGATGCCGTCGCTCACACCAATGTCTTTGGGCAAGGCCTTGAGCGCCAGCGCGGCATCGCGGTCGCTGTAGCCCAGCGCCACCAGGGCCTGCAGGATGTCGGACTGGGCGTCGTTGGCCACGCTGACCTGCACGCCGATGTCGGCACCCAGCTTGCCCTTCAACTCGAGCAGCAGGCGCTCGGCCGTCTTTTTGCCGATGCCGGGCACCTTGATGATGCGGCCGGGCTCCTGCTGGGTAACGGCCTGCGAGAGTTCCTCGACGCTCATGCCGCTGAGGACGCTGAGCGCGGTGCGCGGGCCCACGCCGGAAATCTTGATCAGCTGGCGAAAGGCCGCGCGCTCGGTGGCGCTGCCGAAGCCGTAGAGGATCTGCGCGTCTTCGCGCACCACGAAGTGCGTCAGCAGGCTGACTTTTTCGCCCAGGCCGGGCAGGTTGTAGAAGGTGCTCATGGGCACCAGCACCTCATAGCCGACGCCGTTGCAGTCCACCAGGATTTCGGGTGGATTTTTTTCGGCCAGCTGGCCTGAGAGTCTTCCAATCATGGGCAAATCTTATCAGCCGTGTCTGGTGCCACGCCAGGCGAGAGGTCCATCAACCGCGCGAGTATCGGGGCGGGGACGGATTCAACCGGAATTCCGGTATTTTCGGCAAAACGCCGTGGTCTATAGAATCCGGCAAAAGAGGGGGRTTCCAAGAAATGTCGATTTATCGATTGAAGCCGCGTTTTCAGGCGCTGCTCAGGCCTCTGGTCAGGTGGCTGCACGCCTTGGGCGTGACCGCAAACCAGKTCACGCTGGCGGCCTGCGCGATCTCAACGACCCTGGGCCTCTGGCTTTTCTTCACGCAGCCCGCGCGGGCCGCCTTTGCCTGGATTGCGCTGTGGATGCTCGTGCGCATGGGCTTTAATGCGATTGACGGCATGCTGGCACGCGAGCACGGACAGCAAAGCCCCCTCGGTGCCTTTCTCAATGAACTGACCGACGTTGTGTCGGATGCGGCGCTTTATCTTCCTTTTGCCCTGGTGGCGCCATTCAGTCCTTTCTGGCTCGGCACCGTGATCATGCTGGCCGGCCTCAGCGAATTCGCGGGCGCCCTCGGGCCCACCATAGGCGCATCGCGCCGCTATGACGGCCCGCTGGGGAAAAGCGACCGGGCTTTTGTCTTCGGTGCGCTGGCGCTGTATGTTGCATCGGGCGGGCCCTTGCCCGCATGGGCGGCCTGGCTGATGCCGCTGCTTGCCGCTCTGACTGCATGGACCATTGTCAACCGGACGCGCCTGGCCGTGGCCGAAGCTTCCGCAACACGCCAACCCACCACAAAGGACTGAATGAGCACTTCACGCATCCCCGAAGAGCGCCACTTTGCCACGCACGACGGGCAATCCCTGTTTTACCGGCACTGGCCTGCCACGCAAGGCCCGCGGCGCGGCGCTGTCGTGCTGTTCCACCGCGGCCACGAGCATGGGGCGCGCATGGCGCACCTGGTGGATGAACTCAATCTTCCTGATTTCGATTTTTTCGCATGGGATGCGCGCGGCCACGGCCGTTCACCGGGCCAGCGCGGCTACAGCCCCAGCTTCGCGACCTCGGTGCGCGACGTCCAGACCTTTGTCGACCATATCGGCGAGGCGCATGGCGTGCCGGAGCGCGATATCCATGTCATCGCGCAAAGCGTGGGCGCGGTGCTGATCGCGACCTGGGCGCACGACTACGCGCCCAGGGTGCGCGGGCTGACGCTGGCGTCGCCGGCCTTCAAGGTCAAGCTCTATGTGCCGTTCGCGCGCGCCGGGCTGGCATTGATGCACAAGCTGCGCGGCCTGTTTTTCGTCAACAGCTACGTCAAGGCGAAGTTCCTCACGCACGATCCCGCGCGCATCGCGAGCTACGAAAGCGACCCTTTGATTTCGCGCCCCATCGCGGTCAACATCCTGCTGGACCTGTACACGGCGGCCGATCGCATCGTGGCGGACGCCAACGCCATCACGCAGCCGGTGCAACTGCTGATCTCCGGCGCCGACTGGGTGGTGCACCACAAACCGCAGCACCGCTTCTTCGAGCGCCTGGGCAGCGCCGTGAAAACCAAGACCGAATTGCCCGGGTTTTTTCATGACACGCTGGGTGAAAAGGACCGTGCGCCGGCCGTGCTGGGCATACGCAATTTCATCCTGGAGCGCTTTGACGCGCCCACACCGGCTGTCGACCTGCGCGAAGCCCACCTGCGCGGTGAAACGGCCGACGAATCGCGCGCGCTGGCCGAACCGCTCTCACCCTTTTCGCCGCGCGGCGCATACTGGGCCCTGACCCGCGGCAGCTTGCGCCTGGGCGGCCTGCTTTCGCGCGGCGTCAAGCTGGGCCATGACACGGGTTTTGATTCCGGCAGCACGCTGGACTATGTCTACCGCAACCGGCCCGAGGGTGCGGGCCCGCTGGGCCGGAACATCGACAAGACCTACCTCAATTCGATTGGCTGGCGCGGCATCCGCCAGCGCAAGATCCATGTGGAGGAGCTGCTGCGCGAGGCCATGGAGCGCCTGGCCGCCCAGCACCGCGAGGTTCGGCTGATGGACATCGCGGCCGGCCACGGCCGTTATGTGCTGGACGCCGCGCTGTCCAGCCCGGTAAAGCCGGCTTCCATCCTGCTGCGCGATTACAGCGACATCAACGTGCGCGACGGCCGCGCGCTGATCGCCGAAAAAGGGCTCGCGGGCATTGCGCAATTCGTGCAGGCCGATGCCTTCGACCGTGACAGCCTGGCGGGCGTCGTACCGCGGCCGACGGTCGCCGTGGTGTCGGGGCTTTACGAGCTGTTTCCCGACAACGCGATGGTGCGCCGCTCACTTGCCGGTGTCGGCGATGCGGTGGAAGAGGGCGGTTACCTGGTTTACACAGGCCAGCCCTGGCATCCGCAGCTGGAAATGATTGCGCGGGCGCTCACCAGCCACCGCCAGGGCGAAGCCTGGGTCATGCGCCGCCGCACCCAGGCCGAAATGGACCAACTGGTGGAAGAAGCGGGCTTTCGCAAGATCGCGCAGCGCATCGATGAGTGGGGCATTTTCACGGTTTCCCTCGCGGTCCGCGGCGGCGCATGACAAGCTGGTTCGCGCAACGCCCCTGGAAGCGCGCGGCCGCGTGGCTGGCGCTGCTCGGGCCGCTGTTTTACGCCGCCTACGGTTTCGCCAACTGGTGGGCCGCCTCCCGCGCGTCGGTGCCGACAATGGCCTTCGACTGGGAGCGCTCGCTGCCGTTCTGGCCGTGGACCATCTTTCCCTACTGGACGATCAACGTCTTTTATGCCTTGTCGCCGTTCCTGGCGCGTGACCGCCACACGCTGGACCGGCACGGCGCGCGCCTGTTGACGGCGACCTGCCTGGCGGTGGCCTGTTTTGTGCTGTGGCCGCTGCGCTTCAGCTTCGGCCAGCCGGAGGTCAGCGGCGCGCCGGCCTTTCTGTTCAATGCGCTGCGCAGTTTCGACCAGCCTTTCAACCAGGCCCCCTCGCTGCACATTGCGCTGGCCGTCATCCTGTGGGACTGGTACCGCCGCCTGATCACCGCCCCTTGGGCGCGCGCCGTGTTGCATCTATGGGCGTTCGCGATCTGCGCGTCGGTGCTGACAACCTGGCAGCACCATTTCATCGACATTCCAACCGGCGCCTTGCTGGGGCTGGTCTGTGTCTGGCTCTGGCCGCTGGAAAGGGTGGCTTCGGTGCCGCAGGGCTGGCGCCTGGCGCGCGACGGGCGGCGCTGGAAGCTGGCGGGGCTTTACGCCGCAGGGGCATTGGTCTTCCTGGCTGCGGCGCTTGCCCTTGGCGGCATGGGCCTTTGGCTCGCCTGGCCGGCCGCGTCACTGGCGCTGGTGGCCTTCAACTATGCGGGGCTGGGGGCGCGCGGTTTCCAGATGGACCGTCGTGGGCGCATGCGCTGGGCCGCGCGCTGGCTGCTGGCGCCGTATCGACTCGGCGCCGCGGTCAACGCGAAGCTGTGGACGCGCCGGCTTCCGGCATCGGTCGAGGTCGCACCGGGCCTGCGCCTCGGGCGCATTCCGGCGCTCGCCGAATGGGAGGCTGCGGGACGCCCCCACCTGGTAAGCCTCAGCGCCGAACTGCAGTTGCCGTTCGCGCAGGGCGTGCGGTGCGTGCCGATGTTGGACCTCACCATACCGGCGCCGCAGGATTTGCGGCGCGCAGCCGTCCTGATAGAAGGCAGCCGGCGTGCCGGCAGTGCGGTGTGGGTGTGCTGCGCGCTGGGATTTTCGCGCAGCGCCGCCGCGACCATCACCTGGCTGCGCCTGCACGGCGCGGCCGGCAGCCTGCAGCAGGCCGAAGGGCTGGTGCGCCAAGCGCGGCCGCAAATCGTGCTGGGCGCGGCGTGGCAGCAGGCGCTGGACCACGCCACCCGCCGGACGGCAACATGAACGACATGGATCGCGCACTGTGTTCCGCCACCGCCAGGCTGCTGCAGGCCAACCGCATAGCGGCCATGTGGGGACTGGCCCTGAGTGTGTTGGCGATCGCCGTCCTGGCCCTCACGGGGCGCTCATTGCCCCTGCTGTCCGCGCTGGGTTTTGGCGCGGTGGCGCTGGTCGGCGTGCTGGAACGCTACCTCGCCTTCCGGTTGTATTTCGATGCCGGCCTGTTCAAGGACCTGGCCGGCGGCGCCATCACCTCGCTGAGCGATCTTGACGGCGCGCTGCAGCGGTTGGGCTTGCGCCCGGCCACCGGCCGGCCGCGCGCCCTGGAGGATCGTGTGGCTGGTGCGCGCCAACTGTTGGGGCGCCACGCCATTGCCGTGGCCTGCCAGAGCGGGCTGTTCCTGCTGGCGCTGCTGACGCAGGACCTGCGCTGACCGCGCTCCATCCTTGAAAGGACTTGTTTCACATGAGTAGACCTCCTCAAAGCGGCCTGGGCCTGGCGGCCACCGCATCAGCCTGGCTGATCGTGCTGGCGGCCCGTCTGCTGACCGGCGTGCGCGGCATCTGGGCCGGCACGACGCCCAAGGCGGAGCAGACGCTTTATTTCGCCAACCACACCAGCCATGGCGACTTCGTGCTGCTCTGGGCCACGCTGCCGGCGGACCTGCGGGCCATCACGCGGCCGGTGGCGGGCCAGGACTACTGGGATGCCTCGGCGCTGCGGCGCTTTATCGGCAGGGACGTATTCAATGCACTGATGATCCGGCGGGACGGCGCGGTTGCCCAGGCTGGATCCGACCCGGTCGGGCAGATGACCGAGGCGCTACTCGCCGGAGACTCGCTCATCATGTTTCCCGAGGGCACACGCAACACCGGTGACGACGTGCTGCTGCCGCTCAAAAGCGGCCTCTACCACCTCACGCGCGCCTGCCCCCAGGTGCGGCTGGTGCCGGTCTGGATAGAAAACTTGAAGCGCGTATTGCCCAAGGGCACGCTGGTGCCGATTCCGCTGGCCTGCAGCGTGCGCTATGGAGCACCCATAACGCTCGCCGAAGGGGAGGACAAAGCCGCCTTTATCGCGCGTGCGCGCAAGGCCATGCTTGACCTGCGGCCGGAATACGACCGGGCGGAGGAGGTGACGCCATGAACTTCTCGCCGTCTACCCAAACCACGCTGATGCTTTTCGCCGGCGTCTTCGGCGTGCTGCTGTTTGCCTCCACCGTGGGCGCGCTGCTCAAATGGCGCGTCGCGCGCGGCCAGCCGCACTCGGTGATCGACAACCTTAACTCCCGCGTCAACGCCTGGTGGGTGATGATCGGCGTGATCGGGCTGTCTTTTGCCTGCGGCAGGAACGGCGTGATCGTTCTGTTTTACCTGATCTCGTTTTACGCACTGCGCGAGTTCATGAGCCTGGCCTACACGCGCCGGGGCGATCACCATGCGATCGCGGTCGCCTTTTTTATCGCGCTGCCCGTGCAGTATTTCCTGATCTGGATCGAGTGGTACGGGCTTTACTCCATCTTCATCCCGGTCTATGCCTTCCTGGTGCTGCCCATCCTCGCGGCAGTGGGCGGTGACACCAAGCGCTTTCTGGAACGCACGTCGAAAGTGCAGTGGGGCTTGATGATCTGCGTGTTCTGCATCAGCCATGTGCCGGCGCTGCTCACGCTGCAAATCCCGGGCTTTGAAGGGCGCAACCTGCTGCTGATCGCCTTCCTCGTGATCGTGGTGCAGGGCAGCGACGTACTGCAGTACGTCTGGGGCAAACTTTTCGGCAGGCGCAAGGTGGCGCCCGAGCTGTCTCCGTCCAAAACCTGGGAGGGCCTGGTCGGCGGTGTTGCCAGCGCCACCGCGCTGGGGGCGGCGCTTTACTGGACGACACCCTTTACCCCCGGGCAGGCGGCGCTCATGGCCCTCACCATCTGCATGATGGGGTTTTTCGGCGGGTTGGTGATGTCGGCCATCAAACGCGACCGCGGCGTGAAAGACTGGGGCACCATGATTGAAGGCCACGGCGGCATGCTCGACAGGCTGGACTCGGTGGTCTTCGCGGCGCCCATCTACTTCCATGCACTGCGTTACTGGTGGGTACCGTAGGGGCGGGTTCACCACCCGGCGCGGGCCGGGCCCGGCAGGCCCCACGGCCTTGATATTGGAGAGACAATCACCCATCTGCCAGTATCCAGCCGGCCAGGCCTGGTGCAACCCTCCCGGAAAGCCCGCCCTTGATTCTTCGCCACACCTTTACACCGCCCAACAACACCCGCATGGGGCATCTGTGCGGCCCCATGGACAGCCATATCCGCACCATTGAGGCGGCGCTGGACGTCACGATCGCGCACCGCTTTGAGCAGTTCAAGATTGACGGCACCAAAGTCAAGGCAACCTTGGCGCTGGAAGTGCTGCAGGCCCTGTATGAAATCGCCCAGCGGCCCATAGAGCCCGAAACCGTGCAGCTGATGCTGGCTGGCGACACGGCGCTGAGCACCGCGCCCGACGGCGGCATCACGCTGGCCACCCGGCGCGCCGACTTGCGCGCGCGCACCAACAACCAGGGCACTTACCTGGAAAACATCGCCACGCACGACATCACCTTCGGCATAGGGCCGGCGGGCACGGGCAAGACCTACCTTGCCGTGGCCTGCGCGGTCGATGCGCTGGAGCGCAGCACCGTGCAGCGCATCGTGCTGACACGGCCCGCGGTCGAGGCCGGCGAGCGGCTGGGTTTTTTGCCGGGCGACTTGAGCCAGAAAGTGGACCCTTACCTTCGTCCTCTGTATGACGCGCTGCATGAACTGATGGGCTTTGAGCGCGTGCAAAAGGCTTTCGAGCGCCAGCAGATCGAGATCGCGCCACTGGCCTTCATGCGCGGCCGCACGCTGAACCATGCTTTTGTCATCCTTGATGAAGCGCAAAACACCACGCCCGAACAGATGAAGATGTTCCTGACGCGGATAGGTTTCGGCAGCAAGGCGGTGGTGACGGGCGACGTGAGCCAGGTGGACTTGCCGCGAACACAGCTCAGCGGCCTGGTGGATGCCGAACGTGTGCTCAAGCGCGTCAAGGGCATTGCCATCACCCGCCTGACCAGCGCCGACGTGGTGCGCCACCCGCTGGTGGCGCGCATTGTCGACGCATATGACAAATCACCGGGCGCCGCCGCACTCAGCGGGGAAGCTGCCACGGAATCCACCGCGCCCCCTGCCCGCCGCGCCGGCGCAAGGAGCCGCAATGGCTCTTAAGCAGCTCAGCCTGTCGCTGCAATTCGGCGACTTGAAGAATGCCGCGCGCCACCGCGCGGCATTGCCGCGCCACAGCGTGGCCCGCTGGATACGCCACGCGCTCGCGCATGACGGCGAGATCACCGTGCGCATCGTCGACGCCGAAGAAGGGCAGTCGCTGAACCGCGACTACCGCCGGCGCGACTACGCCACCAACGTACTGACCTTCGATTACACGCAGGAGCCGGTGGTCACCGCCGACCTGGTGTTGTGCGCGCCCGTGGTGGCCAAAGAAGCCAAGGACAACAAGAAGACGCTGCAAGCCCATTACGCCCATTTGCTGGTGCACGGGACGCTGCATGCGCAAGGCTGGGACCATGAAACCGGCGTAGAAGACGCCGAAGCCATGGAGGCGGAGGAAATCCGCATCCTGGCGGGCCTGGGTTTCAAGAACCCCTATCGCTGACTTTCAGGCCGCTCGTTCTCAGGACTTCCACTTGTTCAGGTAGGTGGCATAACCGGCGCGCCAGGAAGGGGTGCCGGGCATGCCAATGCTTTCATGCACCACGGAAATCGGCCAGGTGCCCATGCTGAGCCCCAACTGCTCGGCTTCACGGCAAAAGTCGAGGTCGTAAAAATGGAAATCGAAGCGCTCGTCAAAGCGCAATCCTTTTTTTATCAGTAACTCGCTATTGCAGGCCAGCAGCAGGCCGTCCAGCAGCTTGACCGGCCGGCCCGAGGGGCCGAAGACGGTGAGATTGGGGGAGGGAAAGCCATCGCCATGGGCCACCGTGCCGCTGAGGTTTTCGCTCGCGTCCAGGGTGAACTGCTCATCCACAATGGCCCAGCCTGGCTGGCGTGGCACGCGGCGCACGTTGCCGGCCAGGCCAACGATGTCAAATTTCCGCAGTCCTTCCTGCAAACGGTCGGCCCAGAAAAAGTCGCAGAGATGCACGTCGTCATGGCAAAACACCATCAGCGCCGGTTGCGCTCGCGCTTCTTCGATAGCCTGGTTGTAGACAGAGGGCAAGCCCGCGCTGTTGCTTTCGAATACGCGTACCTGTATGCCGCCGTGCCGGTAATACAGCGCCAGCGAGCGGCCTAGCGCCGTGCCGGTGAAAAAATTGTCAAAACTGGAGCGCGTCGCAACGACAAAACGGATCATGGGATAACCTGGAATATTTGCGGTGCCGCTATCGCCGCGAAGAAAGCTTGCGGCCAGCGGATCTGCCGGTTTATACCTCAGCCTTCATACTCAGCTTGCCGGATCAATCCGCAACGGTATCGTCACCGGCCCGTCGTTGACCAGGTGCACTTTCATGTCGGCGGCGAACTGCCCGGTTTGCACCTGCGGATGCAGCGCCCGGGCCTGGGCCACAAAGTAGTCGTAGAGCCGGCGGCCTTCGTCGGGCGCGGCCGCGCCGGTGAAGCTGGGCCGGTTGCCGCCCGACGCGTCGGCGGCCAGGGTGAATTGGCTGACAACGAGCAGGCCACCCTGAACATCCTGCACCGACAGATTCATCTTGCCCGCTTCGTCCGAAAAAATCCGCAACTTGAGGATCTTGGCGAGCAGCTTGTCGGCCTGCGCTTCGCTGTCGTCGCGTTCGGCGCAGACCAGCACCAGCAGACCGCCGCTGATCTGGCCGACAGTCTCGCCCGCAATCACCACGCGGGCCTCGGCCACGCGCTGCAGCACCGCCTTCATCAGTCCGCCACCCCGGCCGCGACAAACAGCGGTTTGCCCACCGGGCCCGCGAGAAAGCTCACGAACTGCTGAGCCAGCTCCTGCTGGTTGCCCGAGGCCAGCGGCGCGGCGGTGTACGCGGTGTAGTTCTGCACCTCGGCCGGAACCGGGCCGGCGAACTTCAGGCCCTTGTTCTGGTACAGAAGGATTTCGGTGATGGCCCCGAACCCGATCTCGCTGCCCTTTCCTTTGATGACATGTTCCATCACGGCGGCGCCGTCGGGGTAGCGCGTGGTCTTGCCTTCAACCTGGGCATAGACGTCCATCTTCTTGAGCAGGCCTTCAAGGTAGAGCCCGGTGGACGCGCGGTTGAACACCAGCGAGTCGGCAGCCAGCACCGAGCGCTTGAGCGCCTCGGCGCTGGAAATATCGGGCGCAGGCGCGCCTTCGCGCACGGCCACGCCCATGCCGACACGGCCCACGTTGGCGCGTGTTTCGGCCAGCTTGCTGGCCGCAGCGAATTCACCGATCACGGCGGGCGGCGCGATCACCACATCGAAGGCCGGGTTGGAGTCCATGCGTTTTTTCAGTTCGGGCGCGGTGTTGAAGCTGATCTTCACGTCGTGTCCGGTCTGCTTTTCAAACGCGGCGGCTGCCGCCTTCAGCCCCGGCTCGATGGCGCCGGCGCTGAGTACGGCGATTTCGGCGGCGCGCGCCGGCACGCCGGCCAGCAGCAGGGAGAAAGGAAGGGCCAAGGCCAGGGCTTTGGCGGCTGCAATGCGGCATTTCATGGAGAGTCCTTTGTCAAAAGCATGAAAAAAAGCAAATTCAAGGAGCGGCGGCCTCGGTGTCACTGCCCCTGGCCGCCGCCGGGCTGGTCAATCTCGTCGTCCTGCAAGGGCTCCACGTCGCCGGGCAGCAACTGGATGGTGGCGCGCAGGCCCGGCACAGCGGCGATCAGCGCCGCCTCGACCTGCGCGCGCAGGTCGGCCGCCTTGCCCAGGCTCAGGTTGGCCGGCATGTGCAGGTGCAAGTCCACGTAGCGCCGCTGGCCGGATCGGCGCGTGATCAGGTGGTCCACCCGCACCGCGCGGGGTTTGAAGGCTTCCAGGGTTTTTTCGATCTCGGCCAGCACCTCGGGTTCGACCGCCTCGTCCATCAAGCCCTGCGACGAGCGCCACACCAGCAGGCCGCCCTCCCAGAGGATGTTGAGGGCCACGCCTATCGCGACCACCGCGTCCAGCCACAGCCAGCCCGTCACCATCACGGCGCCTATGCCGACCACCACGCCCGCCGAGGTCCACACGTCGGTCACCAGGTGTTTGGCGTCGGCCTCCAGTGCGATGGAACGGTGCACCCTGGCCGCGCGGAACATCACCCAGGCCAGCAGCCCGTTGAGGGCCGAGCTGCCCACGGCGAGCGCCAGGCCCCAGCCCATTTTTTCGAGCGGCTGCGGGTTCAGGATGCGATGGGTCGCGGCCCAGATGATGGCCGCCGCCGCGCCTATGATCAGCGCGCCTTCAAAGCCGGAGGAAAAATACTCGGCCTTGTGATGGCCGTAGGGATGATCATCGTCGGCTGGCCGCTGCGCGATGGTGACCATCGCCAGGCCAAACACCGCGCTGGCGAGGTTGACGAACGACTCCATGGCATCCGACAGCAGCCCCACCGAGCCTGTGATGTACCAGGCCGCGGTCTTCAAGGCGATGGTGACGATCGCCACGGCCACGGAGGCAAGCAGCATGCGCTGCGGCGTCAAGGCCTGGAGGTTAATGGCGCTCATGAGGCTATTGTGTACGAGCGCGAGCCGCCGCCGGGGCGCCAAGGGTTGTTCCCAGGACCGGCGCCGGTCGACGCCGCTAGGATGAGTGCGCGCCGCAGCCCCTGCGCGTGATCAGTGATCAATCACCAACTGAACAACCATTCTGAGGAATCACCATGAAAATCCAGAAACGCAGTGTCGCCCTGGTGCTGGGCACCGTGCTGGCCGTCTCGGCCGGCGCCCTGTTCGCGCAGGCCTCGGGCCTGACGCGCACGCTGGTCGGCAAAGCTGATGTATCCGTGCCCGGGCGCGAGGCCGTGGTGGCCCGCGTCGATGTGGCGCCCGGCGCCAAAGCCGGCCGCCATACCCACCCCGGCGATGAAATCAGCTATGTGCTCGAAGGCGAAGCTACCCTGCTGATCGACGGCCAGCCGCCGCGCCAGGTCAAGGCGGGCGAGTCCTTCGTCATTCCGGCCGGTGTGGTGCATGACGCCCACAACACCACCAACGCGCCCATCAAGCTGGTCGGCGTTTACGTTGTTGAAAAAGGCAAGCCGCTGGCCTCGCCCGCACCCTGAGGTCGCGCGGGCGCTGCAAGCTCCGGTCGCCGATGCGACAATGGCCGCCGGAGTAAAAACAACAATGTCCTATCCGCATCTGATCGCAGCCACCGCGCTGGCGCTGGCTGCGGCCGGCGCGCATGCGCAGGCCCCGTCGGCAACCACGCCACCCTCTGTTCCCGAATCCCCCGGTATCGCGGCAACCTCGGCCGCCCCCGTTGAAGCCGCCCCTCGGCAAGCCGGTTTTCTCAAGACCCTCAAAGGCGGCGTGCAACTGCTGGAAGCGCCCGGCGCCGCGGCGCGCCCGGCGCAGGCCGGCGACGCACTGCAGCCCGGCGGGCGCATCACGACCGGCCCCGATTCCGCCGCCAGCGTGGTGCTGCGCGACGGCAGCACGCTGGTGCTCGGGCCGTCGTCGCAAATGGAACTCAAGGCCTTCAGCTTTGACGCGACCACCCACGAGGGCAACTTGCTCGCCTCGCTGCTCAAGGGTTCGCTGCGCATGATCACCGGCCTGCTCGGCAAGTCGCACCCGGAAGCGGTGCGCATTGAAACGCAGTTCGCTTTTGTGGGCGTGCGCGGGACGGACTTCATCGTGCAGGCGGACGACCAGCCATGAGCGGCCGTCTCTCCTTGTTCACGCCCGTCTCGCTGGCTCTGCTGTTGCTGTTGGGGGCCTGCTCAACGCCCAGCACCCGCGTCCTGCTGCTGCCGCAGGAAGGCGGCGCACCGTCCGCCGTGGTGGTGCGCGCCAAGGCGGGCGCCGGCGCCGAGACCACCGTGTCCCAGCCCTACCAGCGCGCCACCGCGGCATCGGGCGCCGACCGCGCGCCCCGGCTGGACCAGGCCGACCCGGCCAAAGTACAGGCCGAAAACCGTTCGCTGTTCGAGATGGCACCGCCCAGGCCGCAACGCTACACGCTGTATTTCGATGCGGGCGGCACGGTGCTCACCGCCGAATCGCAGCAGGTGCTGGAACAGGTGCTGGCCGCGGCGCTGGCCCGCAGCGGCGGCGACATGGTGATCACCGGCCATACCGACACCGTGGGCTCGGGCGCGAGCAACGACGCCCTGTCGATCCAGCGCGCGCAGCAGGTGCGCCAGATGCTGGCCGGCCGCGATTTCCCGGCGGCGCGCATCGAAGCCGCGGGCCGGGGCGAGCGCGAACTCGCAGTGCCGACGGCCGATGAGGTCGATGAACCGCGCAACCGGCGCGTCACCGTCGAGGTTCGCTAATATAAATAGTCAGGTCAGGCGCCGGGGCGGCGCAAGCTCAGCCCAGCGTCACGCGCGCGAACTTGCGCTTGCCGACCTGCAGCACATAGGTGCCGGCTGCCAGCTTGAGCGCCTTGTCGCTCACCACGCTGGAATCCACCCGCACACCGCCGCCGTCGATCAGGCGTGTGGCTTCGCTGCCCGAAGGCGCCAGGCCCGCGGCTTTGAGCAAGGCGCCAATGCCCATGGGCGCGCCTGTCAGCGACACCTCGGGAATCTCATCGGGCACGCCGCCCTTGCTGCGGTTGATGAAGTCCTGCTCGGCGGCATCCGCCGCGGCGGCCGAGTGAAAGCGTGCCGTGATTTCCTTGGCCAGCGCCACCTTGGCGTCCTTGGGATTGCGCCCGCCTTCCACCTCGGCCTTGAGGGCCGCGATCTCGGCTTCGCTCTTGAAGGACAGCAGCGTGTACCACTTCCACATCAACACGTCGGAGATCGACAGCACCTTGGCGAACATGGTGTTGGCGTCTTCGCTGATGCCGATGTAGTTGTTCTTGCTCTTGGACATCTTGTCGATGCCGTCCAGGCCTTCGAGCAGCGGCATGGTCAGGATGCACTGCGGCTCCTGGCCGTATTCCTGCTGCAGGTGGCGGCCCATCAAGAGGTTGAACTTCTGGTCGGTGCCGCCGAGCTCGAGGTCGCTTTTGAGCGCCACCGAGTCGTAGCCCTGCATCAGCGGGTACAAGAACTCATGCAGGCTGATGGGCGTGCCGGCCTTGAAACGGTCGTGGAAGTCGTTGCGCTCCATCATGCGGGCCACGGTGTAGCGCGAGGCCAGCTGGATCATGTCGGTGGCGCCCAGCGGCTTGCTCCATTCGCTGTTGTAGCGCAGCTCGGTCCTGGAAGGATCCAGGATCTTGTCGGCCTGGGCACGGTAGGTCTCTGCATTGACCTTGATCTGCTCGGGCGTGAGCGGCGGGCGTGTGCTGTTGCGGCCCGAGGGGTCACCGATCAGGCTGGTGAAATCGCCTATAAGAAAAATGACTGTATGGCCCAAATCCTGGAGCTGACGCATTTTGTTCAGCACCACGGTGTGGCCGACATGAATGTCAGGCGCGGTCGGATCCAGGCCCAGCTTGATGCGCAACGGCACCCCGGTGGCCTCGGATTTGGCCAGTTTTTGTATCCAATCGTTTTCCGGGATCAGCTCTTCGCAGCCCCGGAGGGTGATCGCGAGGGCCATCTTTACACGGTCGGTGACGGGGTATTTTGTAACAAGCGCTTGATTCATAAGGGTTTTTCACATGTCGGGGGATTGTCCGACAGATATACTGGCGGCTCTCCTGCATCCAGCGGGCCATTTTAGTTGGCCTGCAAATTGCTGATCAGGAACCACATCGTCTGGATGGCTCAGGCCCCACCCCTCACGCAGGGCTGGCCATCAAAAGCTCTCCATGTTTTATACAGCAGTCCGGCGCGCCGCAGCGCCCGATGCATTTTTGTTGGGAATTTTGTCTTGAAACTGCCAACCCCATCCCAGGTACTGCTACCCGTCGCCCACAGCTTTCGCCGCCACCCCAAACGTGTTGCCGCCAGCCTCGCAGTCCTGCTGCTGGGCACCGGCGTCACGGCCTTCGGTGTGGCCCCCATGGCCCCCGATGCCGCCGACCTGCCGGTGCGCCAGGTGCTCGAAGCGGTGGAATCCCTGCCCACGCAGGCCCAGACCGAATCGCTGACCGATTTCCGCTTCAAGCTGTTTCGCACTGAGAGCACGCGCAGCAGCGACACCGCCGACTCGCTGCTCAAACGCCTGAACATCGACGACAGTGCGGCCGCCGCCTTTTTGCGCAGCGACGCCAATTCGCGCAACCTGCTGTCGGGCCGCGCCGGCAAGAACGTGACCGTCGAAGCCAGCGACAGCCAGCAACTGCTCAAGCTCAGCGTGCGCTGGCCCACCGACGACGAAACAACGTTCAAGCGCCTGGTGGTCGAACGCGGCCCCGCGGGCTTCAGCTCGCGCATTGAAACCGCGCCTTATGTGGCTACGGCACGCCTGTCCAGCGGCAGCATCCAGACCTCGCTGTTCGCCGCCACCGACGATGCCCGCATCCCCGACGGCGTGGCCGTTCAGATCGCCGAAATTTTCTCCGGTGACATCGACTTCCGCCGCGCGCTGCGCAAGGGCGACCGCTTCAACGTGGTCTATGAGTCCCTGGAGGCCGACGGCGAGCCGCTGCGCACCGGCCGCGTGTTGTCGGCTGAATTCGTCAACGCCGGCAAGCCCTACCAGGCCATGTGGTTCCAGCCTCCGGGCCAGGACGCGACGGGCGCCGCCAACAGGGGCGGCTACTACACCCTTGACGGCCAGAGCCTGCGCCGCGCCTACCTGAGCTCGCCGGTCGAGTTCTCGCGCATCAGCAGCGGCTTTTCGATGCGCTTCCACCCCATCCTGCAAAAGTGGCGTGCCCACCTGGGCACCGACTTCGCGGCCGCCACCGGCACGCCCGCGCGCACCGTCGGCGATGGCGTGGTCGAGTTCTCCGGCGTGCAGAACGGTTATGGCAACGTGGTTTTCATCCGCCACCGCAACGGCCACGAAACCGTTTACGCCCACCTGAGCAAACTCATGGTGCAAAAAGGCCAGAACGTGAGCCAGGGCCAGACCATCGGTTTGGTCGGCAGCACCGGCTGGGCCACCGGCCCGCACCTGCATTTCGAATTCCGTGTCGGCGGCGTGCAGCAGGACCCGATGACCATCGCCAAACAAAGCGAGACCATTCCCGTCGCCGCAGCTTCCATGCCGCTGTTCAAGCAGCTTGCGGTGGGTGTGAGGACGCAGCTCCTGGCGGCATCCAGCATTACGCAAACCCGTACTGAATAACATCCCGCTCGCCCCGGGCTCTTTATCAGCCGGGGCCGCGGAACCGGCTTTGCCGGACCGCAGGCGCAGCGGCCCCCTCGGGGGGCAGGAAGCTACACGAAGTGAGCGACCGTGGGGGCCACATCGTTACGGCAAAATAGGCCGATGACTGACTACTACATTGGCCTGATGTCAGGCACCTCGCTCGACGGTGCTGATGGTGTTCTGGTGGCGTTTGAGGGCGATACGCCGAATGTCCTGGCCGCCGCGACCGAGCCCTTCAGTGAGGCCTTCCACGCCGAGCTGCTGGCGCTGAACACGCCCGGCCCCAACGAACTGCACCGCGCCGCCCTTGCGGGCAACCAGATTGCGGCGGTCTATGCCAAGGTCGTCGCCGCGCTGCTGGCCCAGGCCGATACGCAAAACATTTCGCCCCTGGACATCAAGGCCATAGGCGCGCACGGCCAGACCGTGCGGCACCAGCCGCAGAGAACGTCGAACGAGGCGGGGGGTGCCGGCTACACCTTGCAGCTCAACAACCCGGCCTTGCTGGCCGAACTCACGGGGATCACCGTCGGCGCCGATTTCCGTAGCCGCGACGTGGCCGCGGGCGGGCAGGGCGCGCCGCTGGTGCCGGCTTTTCACCAAGGTGTTTTCGGGAGTGAGGATGGCGCCGTTTGCGTGCTCAACCTGGGCGGTATTTCCAATCTGAGCGTGTTGCCTGAAGCGGGGGCTTCGCCGGTGCTGGGTTTTGACTGCGGGCCCGGCAATGCGTTGATGGACGCCTGGTGCCGACGGCATACGGGCCAGGCCTATGACGCCGGCGGGGCGTGGGCGGCCAGCGGGAAGCTGCTGCCGGCGCTGCTGGACAGCCTGCTGGATGAACCCTATTTTTCCCAGCCGATCCCCAAGAGCACCGGCCGCGACCTGTTCAGCCAGGCCTGGCTGGCGGGCAAGCTCCAGCCCTTTGCCGGCGAGCTGCCTGAAGACATCCAGAACACCTTGACCGAGTTCACCGCCAGAGCCTGCATCCTGGGCGTCGAGGGTTACGGAAAAGGCAGCGAATCGCTGATCGTGTGCGGCGGCGGCGCTTTCAATGCCCACTTGCTGACGCGCCTGCAGGCCGGTTTGCCGGCGGTGCGTGTCAGCACCTCCGACCAGCACGGCCTGCCGCCCCTCCAGGTGGAGGCGACGGCGTTTGCCTGGCTGGCTCGGCAACTGGTGCTGGGCCGGCCCGGCAACCTGCCCAGTGTCACGGGGGCGCGCGGCCTCAGGGTGCTGGGCGCGGTGTACCCGGCCTAGATCAGGAATAAGAAGACAGGGGCAGCGCCTTGTCTTAAGGCAGGTCTTTGTAAGGCTCCGGCTGCGACGCGTCACGCGGCCCCACCGTGCCCAGCCTGGCCTTCAAGGACTGCGGCTGCCCCGTCAGCATGGCGGCGTAGTTGGTGGTGTTGGACAGCACCTTCTTCACATAGTCGCGCGTCTCGCTGAAGGGGATGCTCTCGGCCCAGATGGCCGCGTCCAGCACCGGTCCATTGCGCCAGGTGCGCGGCCGGCCGGGGCCGGCGTTGTAGGCGGCCGCAGCCATGGGCATGGAGCCGTTGAGGTCGTCCAGCGCGAGCTTGAGGTAGGCCGTGCCGATGGCGATGTTGGTATCGCGGTCATTGAGCTGGTCCTGCGTGAAGCCTTCCAGGCCGATTTTCTTGGCGGTCCAGCGCGCCGTCGCCGGCATGACCTGCATCAGGCCCGCGGCGCCCACACCGGAGCGCGCATCCATGATGAAGCGGCTTTCCTGGCGGATCAGGCCGTACACATAGGCCGGATCCAGGTTGATGGACTGTGCGCGCCTGGTCACCGCCTCGCGGAAAGGCATGGGGAAACGCTGCTCGAAATCGATCTCGCCCTTGGTGCGGTCGCTGGTGTTGATGCAGCGGTCCCAGATCTGCCGGTCGCAGGCGAACTGCGCAGCCGCCAGCAGCTCGCGGTCGGCCATGCCGCCGCGCTTGTGCAGGTTGGTGCTGTAGTTCCACTCGCGCGTGCCTTCCGGGCGCAGGCCTATGGCGATGGCGTAGGCGCCGCGATTGAGCCCCGGGTTGAGCCTTGCGGCTTCTTTTTCTTCAGCTGTCAGCGGAGCGGGCTTGGCCGGCACGGTGACTTTCTGGCCGAGTTCCTCAAGCGCCAGTTGCTCGTAAAAGCCGCGCACCGATGCGAAGGACTGCATCAGGGCCAGCGCCTCGGCGCGCTGCGGCGAGATCGTAATGCCGGTGGGAATGGTCTGGACCACGCCGGGCGTGGTGGCCACCACTGCTGGCTTGGGCGGCGCATCGGGCGGCGCGGTGGCCAGCAGCGCGCGCGCCTTCCAGTAGCTCCAGGCCGGGTCCTTGCGCCCGTCTTCGCTCATGGCATTCACGGCCGCAAGCACCAGCGCCCAGTTGGGCTGGTTGCCGGCGCGCAGCGCGGCGCGCACTTTCCAGCCCAGCATGTCGTCGCTGAGATCGGTGTCCTTGGTGACCTTGGCGAAGTACTGGAGCGCATCGCCGGCCGGGGTGGTGCCCAGGCGCGTGGCGGCCTGCCGGCCGATCACGCCCCAGACCCAATTGCGCTCTTCGGTGTTGAGCTGCATGCCCCATTTGTTTTCGAGCTGGAAGGCCGCGCCATCGATGTCGCTGATCGCCATCTTGATCAGCGCCAGCGTGATGATCTCGCGCCGCGCCTTGCTCAGCGCGATGTGCTTGCTGGCCAGGAATTTGATGGGGCTGGCGTTGAGGTCATTCACCATGCCCGCGGCGTCGGGGGCGACGATCTGCACAGCGGCCAGTGCCGCGCGCGGGCGGTTGGCTTCGGTGGCCAGCCGGGCTTTGACCCAGGCGTCCTGCGGCGTGAGGTTTTTGGTGCCCACCAGGCGCTCGGCGGCCGCGTTGCAACCGTCGTCGGCCTCGCGTTGCGCGTACCAGTTCTTCTTCACTTCGTCAGCCAGGCGTGCATCGGGCGCCGGGTTTTTCAGGTGCTCGACCAGCAGCGCGTAGCAGCGCACTTCCTTGTCGTCGTTCATGCGGTAGTTGGGATACTCGGCCGCAAAGCCGGCCCAGTCGCGGCGCTGGCCCAGCAGCAGCAGCCAGTCGTTGCGCAGGCGGTCTTCCTGGTAGGTGCCGGCGTAGCGGCTGAAAAAGTCCTGCACTTCCTGCGCGCCGACTTCGCCCAGGCGCAGCTTGAGCTCCCAGTAGGCGGCCCAGGGCTCCAGCGCGTGGCCCCTGGCCTGTGGCAGCAGCTGCGCCAGCCGGGCGCGGTCGCCGCGCTTGAAGGCCTTGTTCATCTCGATGATCACGTTGTCGGCAGCCGTGGTGGGCGCCTGGGCCGCAGCAGGCGCGAGCACCGCGAAAAAGGCCGCCGCGCCCAAAATGGGCGCCAGGGCCGCCGCCCGCATGGGGCTGTTAAGAAATTTGTATAGCATCTGGGACATTATGGACAAATTAAGCACTCGCAAAGCGCTGGTTGAAGCCCGTCTGAACATGCCTGACCGCCTGGAGCGGGCCGATCTGTTGCAGCGTGTGATGCGCATCTGGCTGGTCGGTTCCACCCACGAGGTGATTGGGGCCTATTGGCCCATCAAAGGAGAGTTTGACCCGCTGCCCGCGCTGTACCGGTGGCAGGAAGACGCAATCCTGAGTCAGGATTCTTCGTCAAACCCGGCACTCGCCGAAGTGGAAACTGCACAGCTTGCTACCGAAAGCATAGCGGCCCGGTCGCCGCGCAAGATCGGCCTGCCGGTGGTCAACAAACTGCACAAGACCTTGACTTTCCACGCCTGGTACCCGGGGTGCCCCATGGAGGAAGACGCCTACGGCATCCCGAAACCAAAAGATACAGAGGTGATTATTCCCACCCTGTTGTTCGTGCCCTGTGTGGGCTACGGGCCGGGTGGTTACCGGTTGGGTTATGGCGGCGGCTTTTACGACCGCACCCTCGCCACCCTGCAGCCGCGCCCGTTCACCGTGGGCCTCGGCTATGCGCAAGGCTGGTTGCCGGACATGGAGCCGGAGCCGCACGATATTCCGCTGGACGCCATCCTCAATGACAAGGGCGTGGTTTGGCCGGTGTGATGGCGGGATGCCTCATCGCTGCCGCCTGGGGCGAGGCCCGGTGTCTTGCCGCGCTCTTTCCTGAGTTGCCGAACGCTTCATGGCGATGACTACGCTCGACGGTTTTTTCATCAACCTTGACCGCAGCCCCGACCGGCTGGCGGCGATGCGCGGGGAACTGGCCCGCAGCGGGCTGGGCTTCGTCGAGCGCTTTGCCGCCACGGATGCCCGGGCGCTGGAGCGGCCCGCCGATTGTGCAATCCCGATGGCGGCCTACGGTGCTTTTTTGTCCCATCACGCGTTGCTGAGCCAGGCGCCACCTGGCAGCTGCACACTCATATTTGAAGATGACGTCCAGCTCGGTGAAAACCTGGGTGGTTTGCTATCGGCGCAGTCATTGCGGGAGATGGTCGCGCACGACATCGTTTTCCTGGACTGCCAGCCCGCACTGGAGATAGGCCTGCTCACCGAGCTTTACCGCGCCATGCTGGGCGCGATGCCCGGCTTTCAGCGTACCGAGCTGCCGTCGGCGCTGCGCCGCCACGCGTCGACCGTGGCCCTGTACCCGGCGCGCGGGCTTTACCGCTGGGGCGCGGCCGCCTACCTTGTCACGCCGCGCGGCAAGCAGAAGCTGCTTCCATGGCTGCAGCGGACCCTGGATGCCGGCCCGCCCGGAACCCTGGACATCCTCTACAGGAACCTGATCGAAGACGGAACCCTGGATGCCACCGTCATGGTTCCCTTCTTTGCGACCCCCAGCCTCGAGGGGCTGCGCCACAGCACGATAGAAGGCCGCGAACAAAGCCTGGTGCCGTTTGTGCTGGGCAGCATGATCAGGCGCTTTTTCTTCGCCGGGCCCACCGACGGGATCGCGCAATTCCTGGAGACGGTTTTGCAACAGGAGTTTGCGCCGGACGGTGATGAACTGCTGGCCGAGATGATCCGCCTGACGGCCCTGGGATTGATGCGCGACCGCCGGTTTCTCGATTTCGGGGTCTGAGCGGGCCGGCCGGTATATTCATCAGAGTCAGCGGCGTCATCACAGCGCCGGGCCATTCACAAAAAACCGAGGGAGCGAGAGCATGGCGACAGGCAACACGGTCCACAAGGATGTCATAAAGGTGGTAGCGCTGGCGCTGCTGTCGCTGTTCCTGGTGCCGGTGGCAACGCTGCTTTTTGTCAATCACGCCCAGCCTGTGCTGGACGGTGCCATCTTGCGTTCCATAGAACGGCAGATCGACCAGGACCCCAGCATGTCCGCCGAAAGCAAGGCGCACACCAGGACGTTTTACCGTGACAACCCGATCTCCCGCATATGCGCCGAGGCCGACCTCGTGCAGGACCCGGACATGTTCTGCGAGCCCTTTTCCGATGTCTGGCAGTTCTATGCGGCGCATGTCATCGCCAAGTGGTCGATTGCCGTCGGTATGGCCGTCTTGCTGCTGCAGTTGCTGCTGGGCGCCGTGGCGTTCTGGAACCGCAAGGCGCAGTACCTGAGCTTTGTGCTGGGCTGGCGCATGCTGAGCCTGGCCAGCGCGCTGGAGATGCTGGTGCAGGGGGCCATGCTGGTGTGGCTGTCGTTCTGGCTCACCGCATTTTTCTTTCATGTCTATTACATCAAGCTCATCGCGATGATTGGCTTTGTGGTGGCGGTTGCCGTGTTTTTCGCCATCACGGGCTTGCTGCGCCGGCCCGCGCTGGCCAACGTCATCGAGGGCGAACTAGTTAGCGACGGCGATGCGCCGGGGCTGTGGGCCAACACCCGCGCGCTGGCCGCGCGCCTGAAAACCGCGCCGCCCCAGCAGATCGTCGCCGGCATCGACACGAATTTTTTCGTCACCGAAGCGCCGCTCACGGTGGCCGGGAAGGCGCTCACCGGCCGCACGCTGTTTGTCAGCCTGCCGCTGCTGCGGCTGCTGGACCGCGCGCAGGCCGACGCCGTGCTGGGCCACGAACTGGCGCACTTTCGCGGCGGCGATGCGGCCAGCAGCGCCCGCCTGGGGCCCAAGCTCGTGCAGTACGACCACTACCTGGCCATGATGCGCGGCGGCGGCCTGACCATGGTGGTCTACTACCTGATGTACCTGTACCGCATGATTTTTGAGTTAGCCCTGATGCGCGACAGCCGCGAACGCGAATTCAAGGCCGACCGCACCGCCGCCAAGCTGGTCTCGCCGCAAGCCATCGTGCAGTCGCTGATCAAGATCGCGGCCTACGCCAGCTACCGCGCGGAGATAGAGCGCGAATTGTTCGAACAAGACCGCCAGCACAACCAGCAACTGGGCATTGCGCAGTTTGTGGCCTCGGGCCTGGCGCCCTATGCGGCATCGGCCAAATTCGTGCAGGCCATGGGCTCGGCCAGCGTGCCGCACCCTTTTGATTCGCACCCGGCCATGCTGGACCGCATGAAGAACGTGCGCCACCTCGTCAAGCCCGACGCCTTTGGCGCCGTCGTGACCGAGCCCGTGGCGCGCAGCTGGATTGACGACATACAGACCGCGCCGCAGATCGAGCAGCGCCTGTGGGCGGCCTACGAGCAGGGCTTTGCCGCCGACCACGAGCGCACCCTGGCCTACCGCTATGTGCCCGACAACGACACGGAGCGCGCGCTGGTGCTGCGCTATTTTCCGCCCCTGCGGTTCCCGCTCAAGGACAAGCTGGCGATAGCGGTGACCTACAGCGGCCTGCAACTGCCGGGCAAGCCCGAAGAACTCTCATGGGACGAGGTCAAAAACCTCGCCCATGAAAATGGTCTCGGCGGCGATGTGCTGACCATCACCCTCCACGAAAAAGGCCTGCTGGGCGCCAAGACCACCAAGGTCAAGCTGCCCGGCATCGGCAAACAGCTGGAGCTCTTCAAGACCGCGTTGGGGGTTTATCGGCATCGGCATGAGGTGATGCGGAGGCAGTTGGCAGGGTAGTTTTGGCCGGGTCTTGCTCCGGCTTGCGCGCCCCGCCCTCTGCTGAGTGTTGCTGGCCGGGCAACCCCGGCCAGCAAGCCCCAACAAAAAAAACCACAGCCGCTAGAACAAGCAGGGCCTAGCCCTTCGGCTTATAAGCCACGACATCAATCTCCACTCTCGCATCGACCATCAGCCGAGCCTCTGTGGTAGACCGGGCCGGCTTGCCGCCCGTGAAGTAGCTCATGTAAACACGGTTGAAACTGCCGAAGTCGCGCGCGTCCTGCAGCCAGACGGTTGTCTTGCAGACGTCGTCCAGCGTGCAGCCGGCCAGTGCCAGCGCGGCCTGGATGTTCTTCATGACCTGGCGGGTCTGCACTTCGATGCCGCCCTGCACGATCTCACCTTTTTCGTCGCCCGGCACCTGGCCGGAGACATAGACGAAGTCACCGGCGCGCACCGCGGGCGAGAAGGGGCGGGGCTGGTGGTCGGAGGCCAGGGGCGGATTTCCTAAATATTCCAGAGGCATGAAGAACTCCTTTTTAAGTATCGATTGATCGTAAATGTGAAAAATATTTTCAGAATTTCCCCTTTTATTCGGGTTTATCCTGAAAAATAGCATTTATAGACCAATTAATCTTCGATCGTGAAATTTAACTTCAATCAGGAGTTCTTTATGACCCGTGGAATCCGCATGCACCGCCGCACCGCCTTGTCCTCCCTGCTGGCCCTGGGTGCGGCCGGCGCCGGTTTCGGCCCGGCCGCCGCGCAGGGCGGCAAATCGGCCCTGAACCTGGCCATGGTGGCCGAGCCGCCGACGCTGGACATCCAGTCCACGCCGGCAGACCTGGTCTGCATCATCATGCAGCACGTTTACGAGCCGCTGTTCACCTTCGATGCCAAGGCGACGCTGGTGCCCATGCTGGCCGAGGCCATGCCGAAAATCTCGGCCGACGGCAAGCTCTACACCATCACCCTGCGAAAAGGCGTGATGCTGCACAGCGGCCGCGAACTCAATGCCGACGACGTGGTGGCCAGCCTCAAGCGCTGGATGGACGTTTCGCCGCGCGGCAAGTCGGTGGCGGTGCAAGTGGCCGACCTGGCGGCCAAGGGGCCGCTCACGGTCGACATCACGCTGAAGAACGCCTACGCGCCGCTGCTTTCGCAACTGGCCATGGCCTCGGGCATGGCGGCCATCATGGCCAAGGAATCGCTGGCCCAGCCGCTGCGCGAGTACGTGGGCACCGGCCCCTACAAGTTCAAGGAACGCAAGCCCGACCAGTACGTGCTGCTCACCCGCTTTGACGGTTACGCCGCGCGCAAGGAAGCTGCCAGTGGCTATGGCGGCAAGCGGGTGGCCGCGGTGGAAGAGCTGCGCTTCGTGCCGGTCCCCAATGCCAACACGCGGGTGGAAGGCGCGCTGGCCGGCCAGTTTCACTACGCCGACCTGCTGCCGATCGAGGCCCTGCCGCGGCTGGAAAAGGCCGGTGGCAAGGTGGTGCCCATCATGACGCCTTCCTTTGGCTTTCCTTACCTGGTGTTCAACACCAAGGAAGGCTCGCTGGCGCATCAACCGGTGCGCAAGGCGTTGCAGACCGCGCTGGGCGAAGGCGAAATGCTGGCGGCAGGCTTCGGCGACACCCGCTTTTTCATCGCCGAAGGCAACCACTTTCCCAAGGGCACGCCTTTCTATTCGACAGCCGGCACCGCCGCTTACAACGAGCGCGATGCCAAGAAGGCCAAGAGCCAGGCCGAGCAGGCCGGCTACAAGGGCGAGCCGGTGCGCATCCTGACGAGCCGCCAGTACGACTTTCACTACAACATGGCGCTGATCATGGCCGAGCAGCTCAAGCGCGCCGGCTTCAAGGCCGAGCTGAACGTGGTGGAGTGGGCCACGCTGCTGCAGCGCCGCGCCGACCCCAAGCTGTGGGATATCTACATCACGCATTCCGGCTTGTTCCCCGAGCCCATGCTCTCGCCCCCGCAACTGGGCGACGGCGCGCCGGGCTGGTGGAGCTCGCCCGCCAAGACGGAGGCGCTGGCCGCGCTGAACCAGGAGCCGAACCCGGCCAAGCGCGGGGCGCTATGGGGCAAGGTGCAGCAGGTGGTCTACGACGAGGTGCCCTACATCCAGGTCGGCAAATTCGCCAGCCTGTCGGCGCGCGCCCCGGCGCTGCAGGGTTACACGCCTTACACCTATCCTTTCTTCTGGAATACCAGCCTGAAGAGTTGAGCCCCCACGCTCCCCCACTGCGTGTGGGTCGCTGCCCCCCGAGGGGGCCGCCCGCCTGCGGCCCGGCAAAGCCGGTTCCGCGGCTCGAGCTGGCTTTTATTCCGGCTCGTTTCGACGGACGTGGCGACGTAGTTGCATAGAGATGATGACGCGGAGCGCCTTCGAATGGTTAGAAGATTCACCTCATTGAATAGAAGAAAGTCATGACACGGTATCTTTTGTCCCGGCTGGGCGGCATGCTGGTGGTGATGGCCATCGTGGCCGTGCTGGTTTTCATCCTCACGCGCGCCGCCCCGGGTGACCCGATTGCAGTGTTGCTGGGCGACCAGGCCACGGCCGAAGACATCGCCCGGGTGCAGAAGGTCTACGGCCTGGACAAATCCCTGCCGGTGCAGTTCGCCTTGTGGATTCGTGAACTGGCACACGGCAACCTGGGCGAATCGATCTTTCTGCAGCGGCCCGTGACCCAGGCGCTTTGGGAGCGGGCCGAGCCCACCGCCTTGCTGTCGCTGATGGCGGTCGCGATTGCCGCCCTGATCGGAGTGCCCTGCGGCATCGTCTCGGCGGTGTTTCGCGGCAAGCCCATCGACCAGGCCTTTACCGGCTTCGCGATGCTGGGCGCCAGCGTGCCCAGCTTCTGGTTCGGCCTGGTGCTGATGCAGATATTCGCGGTCTCGCTGGGCTGGTTTCCGGTCTCGGGCTATGGCGAGCCGGGCGCCTCGCTGGCCGAGCGCATCCATTGCCTGGTGCTGCCTGCGGCGGTGCTGGGCGTGCTCAATTCGGCGCTGATCATCCGCTTCACCCGCGCCTCCATGCTGGACGTGCTGGGCGAGGACTATGTGCGCACCGCGCGGGCCAAGGGTTTGTCTGAAAGCGTGGTGGTGCTCAAGCATGCGCTGCGCAACGCGCTGGTGCCCATCGTCACCGTCCTTGGCTTGACGGTGGCGCTCATGATTGGCGGCGCGGTGGTGACGGAGACCGTGTTCGGTTTGCCCGGCGTGGGCAACCTGGTGGTGAGCGCGGTGATACGGCGCGACTACCCGGTGATCCAGGGCGCGCTGCTGGTGGTGGCCGCGATCTACGTGGTCATCAATTTCGCCATCGACCTGCTCTATACCGTCGTTGATCCCCGAGTGAAATACTGACATGCAGATGCCCCTGATTCTTCGCAAGCTGTTCCGCCGGCGCATCGTGCTGGCGGCGGCGATCGCGCTGGCGATCGTCGTCCTGGTGTCGCTCTTCGCCGGCCCCCTGAGCGGGCTGGACCCGAACGAGACCGCTGTGAGCCAGCGGCTGTCCCAGCCGTCATCCTCCCATTTGTTCGGCACCGACGAACTGGGCCRCGACCTTTTCGCCCGCATTGCCTTCGGGGGCCGCTATTCGCTGACCATCGCATTGTTGACCGCGCTCGGCTCGGTGGTGAGCGGCACGCTGTTCGGCCTGGTCGCGGGATTCTTTCGCAGGCTCGATGCGCCGGTGATGCGTGTGGTCGACGCGATGATGTCCTTTCCCGACATCCTGCTGGCGATCGCGCTGGTCGGCATCCTCGGGCCGTCCATGCTGAACGTGGTGCTGGCCCTGGTGCTGGTTTACACGCCGCGGGTGGCGCGCGTGGTGCGCGCCTCCACCCTCGTGGTGCGCGAGCTGCTGTTTGTTGAGGCGGCACGCGCCGTCGGTGTCTCCACCGCGCGCATCCTGTGGCGCCACATCCTGCCCAACCTGATGTCGCCCATCCTGGTGCAGGCTTCTTTTATCTTTGCCTACGCCATCCTGGCCGAGGCCGCGCTGTCCTTCCTGGGCGTGGGCGTGCCGCCTGAAATTCCGACCTGGGGCACCATGGTGGCCGGCAGCCAGCAGTATGCCCACCAGGCGTTGTGGATTGTGCTGTTCCCGGGGCTGGCCATCATCCTCACGGCGCTCTCGCTGCAACTGCTGGGCGACGGCATTCGCGACCTGCTGGACCCACGCTTGAGGAAATCGATGTGAAGGAAATCGACGTGAACCGGTTGGAAGTCCGTCATCTCAGCACCTTTTTCGACACCGACGAAGGCCTGATACGCTCCGTCGCCGACGTGAGTTTCAGCATACGCCCCGGCAAGACCACCGCGCTGGTGGGCGAGTCGGGCTCCGGCAAGTCGGTGACCAGCCTCACCTTGATGCGCCTCCTGTCGCGCACCGCCTCCACCCAGGTCAGCGGCGAGGCGATGTTCACCAACCGCGCCGGCCAGACACTGGACCTGCTCTCGCTGCCCGAAGCCGGCATGCGGCGCATACGCGGCAATGAGATCGCAATGATCTTCCAGGAGCCCATGACCAGCCTGAACCCGGTCTTCACCGTGGGCGAGCAGATCGCCGAATCGGTGCGCCTGCATATGGGGCTGGACCGCAAGGCCGCGCTGGCCCATGCGCTGCGCATGCTGGAGCTGGTCGAGATCCCGGCCGCCGCGCAGCGCCTGAACGAATACCCGCACCAGCTCTCCGGCGGCATGCGCCAGCGCGTGATGATCGCGCTGGCCATGGCCTGCAACCCGACGCTGCTGATCGCCGACGAGCCCACCACCGCGCTGGACGTGACCATACAGGCGCAGATCCTGGAGCTCATGCGCCGGCTGCAGGCCGAGACCGGCATGAGCATCCTCTTTATCACCCACAACCTAGGTGTGGTGGCCCACCATGCCGACGACGTGGCCGTGATGTACGCGGGCCGCATTGTGGAAGCGGCGCCGGTGCGTGATCTGTTTGCCCAGCCGCGCCATCCCTACACCCAGGGCCTGCTGGCCTGCCTGCCCGCGCAGCAGCGCAAGCGCGAACTGGCCAGCGGCCAGGCTGGCGCCAAACGCCGGCTCTACGCCATACGCGGCCAGGTCTCCAGCCCGCTGGCGCCGCCGCCGGGCTGCGCTTTTGAGCCGCGCTGCGACCTGGCGATTCCGCCTTGCCGCGATGCCATGCCCGCGCTGCTCGCTGCCGGGCCAAGCCGCAGCGCCCGCTGCATACGTGTGGAAGAAACAGCTACCGCGACGGTGGAGTCCGTATGAGCGCCCCTTTGATTGAAGTCAAAAACCTCCAGCGTTATTTCGGCGCGGCCGCGAAGCCGGTGCGCGCGGTCGACGATGTTTCCTTCAGCATCCAGCCCGGCGAAACCCTGGGCCTGGTCGGCGAATCCGGCTCCGGCAAAAGCACGATTGGCCGCACCTTGCTGCGCCTGATCGACGCCACCTCGGGCCAGGTGCTGTACCGCGGTGAAGACCTTGGCAGTGCCTCGAGCGGCCGTATGCGCGCGCTGCGCAGCAAGCTGCAGATGATTTTCCAGGACCCTTATGCCAGCCTGAATCCCAAGATGCGGGTGAAAGACATCCTGGGTGAGGCCCTGCAAGTGCACGGCCTGGCCAAAGGCAAGGAAGCGCGCGACAAACGCATCGCCGAGTTGCTGGAGCTGGTCGGCCTGCGCGCCGAACATGCCGCCCGCTACCCGCATGAGTTTTCCGGCGGCCAGCGCCAGCGCATAGGCGTGGCGCGGGCGCTCGCGGTCGAGCCCGAGTTCATCGTGGCCGACGAGCCCTTGTCGGCGCTCGACGTGTCCATCCAGGCGCAGGTGGTCAACCTGCTGTGCGACCTGCGCGACCGGCTCTCGCTGACCATGCTGTTCATCTCGCACGACCTCGACGTGGTCGAATACCTGTGCGACCGCGTGGTGGTGCTCTACCTGGGCCGCGTGATGGAAGTCGCGCCCACGGCTGAACTGTTTGCCCAGCCGCTGCATCCCTATACCCAAGCCTTGCTGGCCGCTTCGCCCAAACCCGACCCCGAACTCAAAAGCGAACGCATCGCGCTCCAGGGCGACATTCCCAGCCCCGTGAATCCGCCCTCGGGCTGCGTGTTCCGCACGCGTTGCCCGCATGCGATAGAAGCATGCTCCGCGGCCCGCCCCGAGTTGCGCGACATGGGCAATGGCCGCTTCAAGGCCTGCATACGCGACGATATTGCAAACGCCGTGCCGGCGGTGACCGCATTGATGGCCGCCTGAATGGCTGCCTGACAAAATAGACACCATGACCACATTGCAAGATCTTCTCGACCCGCAGCTTGACCGCTCCTTCAAAGGTTTTCCGCACACCAGTGGCCCTGTGCGCCGCTCCGACATGGGCAAACAAGGCTGGAATGTGCTCAAGGGCGACCTGCCGCTGCCGCTGGCGGTCGTCAAGCAGTCGGCCATGAAGCACAACCTCGGCTGGATGCAGCGTTTCGCCAAAAGCCAGGGCGTGGACATGGCGCCGCACGGCAAGACCACCATGTCGCCGCAGCTGCTCAAGCGCCAGCTCGATGAGGGCGCCTGGGGCTTGACCTTCGCCACTGTCACGCAGATGCGCGCCGGCATCATCGCCGGCGCCAAACGCCTGGTCATCGCCAACCAGGTCGTGAATGCCCTCGACCTGGCCGGCATCCAGGGCATGCTGCGCGAGTATCCCGGCCTGCGCATCATTTTCCTGGTGGACTCGACGGCCCAGCTGGCGCTGATCGAAACCTGGGCAAAAGCGAATGCCGCCCTGATGGTGTCGCCCTTCGAGGTGCTGATGGAGATCGGCGTCATGGGCGCGCGCACCGGTGTGCGCAGTGAGGACGCCGCCATGGCCCTGGCCGCCGCCATACGCACCAGCCTGGCCTGCCGCCTGGTGGGCATCGAAACCTATGAAGGGCAGGGCGCCACCGGCGATTCGGCGGCGGACAAGGCCTATGCCGATGCGCTCATGCGGCGCACCTGCGACATCGCCCTGGCCTGTGACCAGCAGGGCCTGTTCGACAGCGAGGAAATTTTGATGACGGCCGGTGGTTCGGCCATCTTCGACCTGGTCAGCGGCTGGCTCACGCCCAAGCTCTCGCGGCCGGTGCGCGGCCTGCTGCGTTCGGGCTGCTACATCACGCACGACCACGGCAATTACAAGCGCCTGGTCGGCGCCGTCAATGCGCGGCTGCATGACAGCGACGGGCTGAAACCGGCGATTGAAGTCTGGGCCACGGTGCAGTCCTGTCCCGAACCCGGCCTGGCCATCCTGGCCGTGGGCCGTCGCGACCTGTCCTACGACCTGGAAATGCCGATACCGCTGTCATCGGTGAATGCGCCCGGCGCCGCGCCCGTGGCCGCACCGGCGGACTGGAAAGTCACGGCGCTCAACGACCAGCATGCCTATTTGCGCGGCAGCGGCCCGGAACTCGCCGCGCTCAAGGTCGGCGACCTGGTGGCGCTGGGCATCTCCCACCCCTGCACCACCTTCGACAAATGGCGCTGGATGCCGGTTGTCGATGAAAACTACACGGTGTGCGATGCCCTCGTCACCTGCTTCTAAACTGCTCGCCTCCTTCATGGACCGCGCGGCCTGCCGCGCGCCGCAACCAAAGTCCTCATGACCTCACAAGTTCTTGCCAAAATCGCCGACGCCATCGCCAGCGCTCCCACGTCCAGGCGCAGCGTGCTGGAATTGATCCTGCAAGACCCCCAGCGCGTACTGGACGAAAGTTTTGAGCAGCTGGCGCAGCGCGCCGGCAGCTCGGTGCCCACCATCATGCGCACCTGCCGCGACCTGGGCTACCCGGGCCTGCGTGAATTCAAGCTCGCGCTGGCGCAGGAAATGGCCGTGGGCGGCTCGCCGCTGAACCGGCGCGTGCGCATCGACGACGATACCCGCCAAGTGATCACCAAGGTGACGCGCGGCGCCGCCATCGTGATCAACAGCGTGCAGGCCCAGCTCAGCGTGGAGGCGACGCAGGCGGCGGCCGACGCCATCGTCGCCGGCGCCCGGGTCGATTGCTACGGTGTCGGCGTGACCTCCAACTTCATGGCCTCGGACTTGCAGGCGCGCTTGTTCCGCATGGGCCTGGCCGCCAACAGCTACCTGGATCCGCACCTGCAGCTGATCTCGGCCGCCACCATCGGCCCGCGCGGCGTGGTGATGGCCATCACGCACGTCGGCGGCATGCCCTCGCTGCTCGAGGCGGTGGACGTGGCGCGCTCGCAGGGCGCCACCGTCATCGCGCTGACGCAGCCCGGCTCACAGCTGGCGGCCTTGGCCGACATCGTGCTGGGTGTGGAAGTGGCACCCGACCCGGTGATGCCGGTAGGCCCCGAAGCCTACCTGGCGCACCTGACGGTCATCGAAATTCTCACCGTGCTCGTGGCGCAGCGGCTGGGCGACAAGGCGGTGAACCGGCTGGCAAACATCCAGCGCACGCTGGAGACGCGCGGCGTGGACATGCACCACCATCCCCGCCTCGACTGGGATGAAGGCGCCAAGCTCACGATAGGAAAAGTGCGATGACCCGCGCCACCCTGCTTGAAAACGGCCTGCTCGTGGACGGCTCCGGCGCGCCTGGCCGACCCGGCGATCTGCTGCTGGTGGACGACCGCATCGCGGCCATCGGCCCGGGCCTGCGCCATCGGCTGCCGCAAGGCCTGGCCGTCGCCGACGTCCAGGTGCACGACTGCACCGGCCTTGCCATCACGCCCGGCTTCATCGACGTCCATACGCACGACGATGCCATCGTGCTGAACGCACCCGGCATGTTTCCCAAGCTGTCGCAAGGTGTCACCACGGTGGTCACCGGCAACTGCGGCCTGTCTGTCGCGCCTTTTGTGGTGGAAGAACCGCAGGGCGCCCTCACCCTGCTGGGCAATTCGTTCAAGTACCCTTCGGTGGATGCCTATGCAGAGGCGGTGGCCGAGGCGCAGCCGGCCGTCAACGTGGCGCCGCTGATCGGCCACACCACGCTGCGTTATGCGTGCGTGGGGGACCTCAACCGCGCAGCTAGCGCCGAGGAAGTGGCCGCCATGTGCGCCCTGCTGGAGCAGTGCATGGCCCAGGGCGCGATCGGCATGTCTTCGGGCCTGTTCTATGCCGAAGCCATGCCGGCGCCGGCCGACGAGGTGACCGCTCTGGCGCGTGTCGTCGCGCGGTACGGCGGCATCTATGCCACCCACATGCGTTCAGAGATGGCCGACATCCTGGAAGCCATGCACGAGGCCGGCGATTGCGCCTTCGAGGCCGGCGTGCCGCTGGTGATCTCGCACCACAAATGCGCCGGCCCGGCCAACTGGGGCCGCACGCGCGAGACGCTGCCCTTGATCGATACGCTGGCCAAGCGCCAGGACATCGCGATGGATGTCTATCCCTATGTGGCCGGCTCGACGGTGCTGCGCGAAGACTTGGTTGACGGCGTCATCGACGTCCTCCTGAGTTGGTCCGCCCCGCATCCCGAAATGATGGGCCGCACGCTGGCCTCGATCGCCGAGGAATGGGGCGTGGATCAGAAAGCCGCCTGCCGCCGCCTGCAGCCCGGCGGCGCCTGCTATTTCCAGATGCACGAGGACGACGTCAAACGCGTGATGGCCCATCCGCTCTCCATGATCGGCTCCGACGGCCTGCCGCACGACCAGCATCCGCACCCGCGCCTGTGGGGCGCCTTCCCGCGCGTGCTGGCCCGCTACTGCCGTGAGCAAAACCTCTTTCCGCTCGAAACCGCCATCTACAAAATGACCGGCCTCTCGGCACGCAACTTCCGCCTGCACCAGCGCGGCCAGCTGCAGCCCGGCTGGCACGCCGACGTGGTCGTGCTGGACCCGGCCCGCGTGCGCGACGTGGCAACCTACCAGGAGCCGATCGCGGTGTCCGAAGGCATCGAGAAAGTGTTTGTGAACGGCGAGCTGGCCTATGTGGCTGGCGATGCCGATGCGGCGAATGCCAAGGTGCAGGTGAGGGCCGGGCGGCTGCTTAAGCGCGGCGCGGCCTGATACCCGCTTCCAGTTCCCTCTCCCTCTGGGAGAGGGTTAGGGTGAGGGCCCGCGGCCACCGACAGCCCTCCGTTCCAAGCACAGGCCGTCGGCCCTCACCCTGCCCTCTCCCAGAGGGAGAGGGAGTAAGAAAGGGCCTCGAGGGGTGGGCAGAGGCTCAGTCAGTCCAGACTGTCGACCGTGTCCGGATCCGGCACATCCCCAATCGCCTCGCGCGTCAGCGCAGCCTGGCTTTTGAGCCAGTCGCAAAAAGCCACGACCTCGGGCCTGGCCACGTTGCGCGGGCCCACGATCAGCCAGTAGCTCATGGGCGACTCCATGCGCGTTTGCGGCAGGGGCTCGACCAGGTCGCCCGAGGCCAGGCTTTCGGCGATCAGTGGCAGGCGCGCCAGCACCACGCCCTGGCCCGTCAGCGTCGCCTGCACCATCTGGTAGGCGTAATTGAAGTACAGCCAGCGCTTGGCCTCCAGCTTGGGGCTGGCGTGCTCGTCCAGCCAGCGCCGCCAGGTCAGCCATTCCAGGTGGGTCTGGTGGGCGTCGCCTGCCTCGATCAGGGTGAACTGCGCGAGGTCGTCGGGTTTTTTCAGGCGCGGCCCGCTTTTGAGCAGCCAGGGGCTGATGACCGGCGTGATCTGCTCGCCGAAAAGCCGTATCGCGCCCGGCGGCATGTGGCTGGCCGGGGCGTAGCGCAGGGCTAAATCCAGGTCCGAGATGTCCAGGTCCACCGCGACATCCGACGCATCAATCCGGATGTCGATATCGGGGTTGTCGCGCTGGAAGCCCTCCAGCCGCGGGATCAACCACATCGAGGCGAAGGAGGCGAAGGTGGTCAGCGACACGCTCTTGCGCCCGGCGCTCTGGCGTATCTGCCGCACCGCGTTGTCGATGCGCTCCAGCGAAGGCGTGACGGCCCGCAGCAGGATGCCGCCGGCATTGGTCAGCTCCACGGCCCGGGTGTGGCGGTGGAACAGGCTCACACCCACGTCCTCTTCCAGGCCCTGGATCTGGCGGCTCACGGCCGACTGGGTCAGGGCCAGTTCCTCCGAGGCGGCGCGGAAGTTGAGGTGACGCGCCACGGCCTCGAAAGCCCGGAGCTGGCCTGCGGAAATCGGCCGGGAACGCAAGTGTGTTTGTGAATGCAGCATGACAGTTCGAGGGTATTAGGGCAATTTCGGCCTGATTGATTGATGCGATTATGGAATGAATAGCTTACCGCGATTTCATTGGACCGCGCAAGCCGGCAGCGAGATGATTCAACCCTCATCACTCACTTTGTGCCTTTTTTGGAGAACATCATGGAACACTCAGCTTCTCACGCAGGCGACCGCTTTTTGCAACAGGCTACCGATGCCACCACCGGCCAGGTTGACGGGTTGGCGGGCTTCTGGAAGCTGGGTGCGGGACGGGCCCTGACCTTGCACGCCGCCCAGGCCGGTGTGTTGCGAATTGCGCATGGCCGGGTCTGGGCCACCTTCGATTCCGCCAGCCAGGACGCCGAGGTACGCGCCGGCGACCATTTCCTGAGCCGGGGCGAGAGCCTGACGCTCAAGGCCGGTGAGTCGCTCGTGATGGAGTCCTTCAGCGCGGGCCATGCCGCATCGGCCTATTTCAGCTGGGAGCCTGTTGCGGCCTGCGCCGCCGTCAGGCAGCCCGCCGCTGAGCCGGCCGGCTGGCGCGCCGGCGTGCTGCAGCCGCTGAGCGACTTGCGTGCCGCCTTCGGCCTGGCCGCCGGCGCCCTGGGCCGCCTGGCTCGCGGCCTGGTGCTGGGCGCGGCAGCGGCGCTTGAAGCCCTGCTGACCCCGCTGGCCATGGTTTTTTTGACCGCCCGCGCCCGCCCCATGGCGGCCGGCCACGACTTTGACACTTTCAAGGCCGACCAGCGCCGGCACCCGCACAACTACAACGTGCTGGCCATGTCCAACCTCGTCTAGTTCCGAGTCATACCGTTCTAGTCAGTGGCTCCTTCCGGAAGGGAGCTTTGAACCCGCGGCCGCAAGGCTGCGGGTTTTTTTATGCGCGGCTTTTTTTGGCCGGCGCCACCTTGGCTTTGGTTTTGGCCTTGGCGGGGGCTTTGGTTTTGGCTTTCGGCTTCTTGACCGGCTTGGCCGCGCGCGCCCTCAGCGCGCACTCCAGCGCCAGGCGCGCCCAGGGCAGCATCAGGGCCGGTGATTCCATGGCTTCCTCGGGCGCGCTGTAGTAGCCCAGGCTGTGCGGCGAAGTCACGCCGTTGCGGGTCATCTCGTAAGTGAAGCGGCTGCAGCCCTGGGCCTCGAACAGCGCACGCGTGCCCTCGTCGGCCTTGAGCCACAGAATCTCGCCGCCGCCCAGGTCGGCCACCAGGGCGAAGGTCAAGCCGTCGGTGCTGATGCCGAAACCGCCGAACATCCGTTTGGCGACGCAGGGCCCCACGCCCGACAGCAGTTCGCAGCAATACATCGCAAAATCGTTTTGAGGTGAGGCCATGCCGCAACGATAACAAAGCTGGTGTCACCCAGGAGCGCGGGAAGCGGCCGCAGGCCGCGATAATTTGCGCATGACCGCCGCATCCCAGACCCTCCCCCTTTCCGCCCGCGACACCGTTCCCCGGGCGCCCGTGCGTGTGGTGGTGATGGGCGTGGCCGGTTGCGGCAAGTCTGCTGTCGGGCGCCTGGTGGCCGAGCAACTGTCGCTGCCGCTGATTGAGGGCGACGACTTCCATCCGCCCGGCAACATCCGCAAGATGCAGCAGGGCATCGCCCTGGCCGACGAGGACCGCGAAGGCTGGCTGCGGCAGCTGGGCGCCGAACTGGCGCGCCACCCTGAAGGCGTGGTGCTGACCTGCTCGGCCCTGAAGGCCGCCTACCGCGACAGCCTGCGCGCCGCCGCCGCCGGCCTGCAGTTTGTGCACCTGTCCATCAGCCAGGCCGAGTCGCTGCGCCGCGTCTCCGTGCGCCCCGGCCACTTCTACCCGCCCAGCCTGGTGGCCAGCCAGTTCGAAGCCTTGCAGGATCCTTCGGCCGAACCCGGCGTGCTGACGCTGGCGGGTGATGCGCCGCTGGAATCACTGGCGCACAGCGCGGTGGACTGGCTGTCCGGCGCCGGCCGCCGCGGCTGAAGCGGCCCGGCCTCCGCTATCAGGGCGTACGCGCCTTCATGGTGTCGACCACGAGGTCGTGCAGCGCCTGCGCGGCCGCCGACAGGCTGCCCTCCTGCCGGCGCACCAGGTAAATCTTGCGCGTCAGGCCGCTGGCCGCCAACGGCCGGGTGACCAGGGTCTTGCGCTCAAAGTGAAACAGCGTCAGCGCGGGCACCACGCTGATGCCCAGCCCTGCCTCCACCATGCCCGCGGCGGTGGCCAACTGGTCGACCTCGAGCACCGTGTTGGCTTGCTGCGGATGCAGCGCCGCTTCCAACGCCTGCCGCACGCTGCTGTTGCGCGACATATGGATAAAAGGGTAGGGCGCCAATTTCTTCAGCGTCGGTGACGCCTCGGCCGCCAGCGGGTGGTCCTTGCGGCACACCAGGTAAAAGCGGTCGGTGCAGACCAGCCGCGTGCTCAGGCCCGCGTGGCTCACACCGGTGGAGGCCAGCGCGAAGTCGGCCTTGCCGCTCCTTACCAGGTCCACGCAGGCATCCGACAGCAGGTCGCTGAGGTTGAGCTCTATGCCCGGCCAGGCCTTCCTGAATTCGGCGAACACCGCGGGCAACCAGCCCGCCGCCAGCGAGGGCAGGGCCGCGATGTGCACCCGGCCCTTGCGGCGCTCCACATGGTCGTTCAGGTCGCTGAGAGCCGCGCCGAAATCGCCCACCAAGCGCCGCGCTGAATCGGCAAACAGGCGGCCCTCGGCCGTCAGTTCCACGCTGCGCGTGTCGCGATCAAACAGCCGCGTGTTGAGTTCACCCTCCAGCGTGCGTATCAGCGCGCTGAAGGCCGGCTGCGACAGGTGGCAGGTGGCTGCGGCCTGCGTGAAGCTGCGCTGCTCGGCCAGGGCCAGGAAGGCGCGCAGCTGGCGCAAGGAGAGGTTGGGTTGGGCCATTTATTTGTCATTCAAATCAATGAATCAGTATTTTCAATTTTACAAATAAATGCGCAAGGCCTAAATTCAGGGCTCCCACCACTCGTCCATGACTGAATCCACGCTTTCCCCTTTGTTGATAGGCTGCGCCGCCGGCTTTTCCGGCGACCGTGTCGATGCCGCCGGGCCGGTGGTGGACACGCTGATCGCGCGCGGCGGGCCGGCCTTCCTGATTTTTGAAACCCTGGCCGAACGCACGCTGGCGCTGGCGCAACTGCGCCGCCGCGCCGACCCCGATACCGGCTTCGAGCCGCTGCTGGACGACATGCTGCGCCCGGTGCTGGCGCGCTGCCTGGCGCACAACATCCGCATCGTGAGCAACTTCGGCGCAGCCAACCCGCTGGCGGCCGCGCGCCACATCCAGGCCATGGCCGCCGGCATGGGCCTGCCCGCGCCGCGCATCGCCGTGGTGGCGGGCGACGACCTGTCGGGTGAGGAACACGAAGCGCTGTTGCGTGCGCAGCTCGGCGCCGCGATGGACGGCATCCGCAAGGTCAGCGCCAATGCCTACATAGGCGCCGAAGCCATCGCCGCCGCGCTGGACGCCGGCGCACAGATCGTGGTGGCCGGGCGGGTGGCCGATCCTTCATTGACGGTGGGTCCGGCCATGTCGCATTTCGGCTGGCGCGCCGACGACTGGGACCGGCTGGCGCGCGCGACCATGGCGGGCCATCTGCTCGAGTGCGGTGCCCAGGTGTGCGGCGGCTATTTCGCCGATCCCGGCTACAAGGACGTGCCGGACCTTCACGCTGTGGGCTACCCCATCGCCGAGATCGACAGCGAGGGAAACTGCGTTATCGGCAAGGCGGCGCACACCGGCGGCGTGGTGAGCCTGGCCGGTGTCAAGGAGCAACTGCTGTATGAAGTCCACGACCCTGCCGCCTACCTCACGCCCGACGTGGTGGCCGACATCAGCGCCGCGCGGCTCAGCCCGGCCGGGCCCAACCGGGTGGCCCTGAGCGGTGTGCGCGGCCATGCGCGGCCGGCCAGCCTCAAAGTCAATGTCTGCCATGAAGGCGGCTGGCTGGCCGAAGGTGAAATCTCTTATGCCGGCCCTCGCGCCGAGGCGCGCGCCCGCCTGGCCGCCGAGGTGCTGCGCCGGCGCCTGCCGGAGCTCGCGCTGCGTGTGGACCTGATAGGCGCGCTCAGCATCATGGGCGACGACGCGGGCCGCTTGCTGGCGGATACCCCCGCGGGTGATGCGCGCGACGTGCGCCTGCGCGTGGCCGCGACCCATGCTGAGCGCGCGCAGGCCGAGCGGCTGCCGCGCGAAGTCACGGCGCTGTACTGCTGCGGCCCGGCCGGCGGCGGCGGCGTGCGCACTTCACTAACGCCGCGCCTCAATACCTTGTCTTGCCTGGTGCCGCGCGAGTCGGTGCCCTTGCGCTTTGAGATGCTGGAGATTGCGCAATGAGCGTCTCGCACATCACAGTGCCGTTGTACCGCGCCGCCCACGGCCGCACCGGTGACAAGGGCAACCGCTCCAACATCAGCGTGATCGCCTGGCATGCCGATCTTTACCCCGTGCTGCTGTCGCAAGTCACCGAGGCCGCGGTGGCACGACACTTTGCCCACAGGCAGCCGGCCCGCGTGCAGCGCTTTGAGCTGCCGGAGCTGGCGGCGCTCAATTTTGTGCTCGACGAGGTGCTGGACGGCGGCGTCAACGACGCGCTCAACCTGGACACCCACGGCAAGGCTCTGTCTTTCTGGCTGCTGGATTTGCCGATAGAGATTCCCGCTGCGCTGGCGCCCTTGCTGGCGGGGCCGCCCTGACGTTTTCGACAGACGGCGACTGACTTTCAATTCAAAAAAGGAGACAACATGACCCCCTCGACCCCTCACTTCACAAGCCCACGCATGCGCCCGCTGGTGCTCGCCGCCGCCGCGCTCTGCGCGCTGGCACCCGCGCTGGCGCCGGCCCAGGGCTTTCCCGACAAACCCATCACCTTCATCGTGCCCTTTGCCGCCGGCAGCGCGACCGACCAGCTGGCGCGCGCCATAGGCCAGGCCGTGACCAACGATAACAAGGTGAGCGTGGTGGTGGACAACAAGCCCGGCGCCAACAGCTTTATCGGCGCGCAGGCGGCGGCCAAGGCCAAGCCCGACGGCTACACCGTCTTCATCACCACCAACACCACGCAGTCGGCCAATGAGCACCTGTTCAAGAAGCTGCCTTATGACCCGGTCAAGGACTTCGCGCCGCTCACGGCCCTGGGGCGCGGCGGCCAGATCATGGTTGTCAACCCGGCGTTGCCGGTGAACAGCGTGGCCGATTTCATCAAGCTGGCCAAATCCAAACCGGGCAAGCTGTCCTTCGGCAGCGGCAGCTCCTCCAGCCGCGTCGCGGGCGAGCAGTTCAAGCAGATGACGGGCACCTACATCCTGAACATTCCCTACAAGAGCAACCCGCCGGCCGTGACCGACCTGCTGGGCGGGCAGATCGACATGATGATCACCGACATGGCCACCGGCCTGCCGCAGGTCAAGGCCGGCAAGCTCAAGGCGCTGGGCGTGTCCACGCGGCAGCGCTCGCCGCTGGCGCCGGATGTGCCCACCATTGCCGAGGCCGGCGTGAAGGGCTATGAGATGACCTACTGGTTTGCCGCCTAYGCGCCCGCCGGCACGCCGGCCGACGTGGTGGCCAAGCTGGCCGAGATGCTCGCGCGCGCCGCGCGCAGCACTTCGGCGGCGCCCTTCTACCAGTCCAGCGGCACGGAGATCTTCACCAGCAACCCGGAGGAATTGCGCAAGTTCCAGGCGAGCGAAACCCTCAAGTGGGGAAAAATCATCAAGGCGGCGGGCATAGAGCCTGAATAAGGGCAGGGGAGCCGCGGGGTTTCGGGATTCAACTATTCGTAATGCATTACGTTTAAGTAAAATCCCCGGGCAAAGCCGGCGGCGGCTGCTCCGCCTTCCGCCGCGCCCCCACCCAGGAAACCCCATGGCCAAAGCCTTCGCCTCCCAGTCCGACCTGACCGACAAGCAGATCACCTTCGAACAACTCAGCGCGCATTGCTGGGCCTACACCGCCGAGGGCGACCCCAACTCCGGCGTCATCATCGGCGACAAGTTCATCATGGTCAGCGACGCCACGGCCACGCCGGCGATGGCGCAGGACCTGATCGCGCGCATACGCACGGTGAGCGACAAGCCCATCAAGTACGTGCTGCTCACGCACTACCACGCGGTGCGCGTGCTGGGCGCCAGCGCCTACGCGGCCGAGGGCGCGACCGAAATCATCGCCAGCCAGGGAACCTACGAACTGATCGTCGAGCGCGGCGCGCAGGACATGCAAAGCGAGATGGAGCGCTTCCCGCGCCTTTTTCGCAACGCCGAAAGCGTGCCCGGCCTCACCTGGCCGACCCTGGTGATAGCCGGCGGCAATCCGGTCAAGGGCGAAGTCCCCGGCAAGCTGGTGCTGGACCTGGGCGGCGTGAAGGTGCAAGTCTGGCACCCCGGCCCCGGCCACACGCGCGGCGACACGATCGCCTGGATTGAAGAGGAGAAAGTGCTGTTCTCCGGCGACCTGGTCGAATACGAGGCTGGTGTCTACACCGGCGACGCCCAGCTCGAGGAATGGCCCGCCACCCTGGAAGCCCTGCGCGCGCTCAAGGCCGAGGCCATAGTCCCCGGCCGCGGCGAGGCCATGAAGGGCGCGGCCAACGTCAACAAGGCGCTGGATTACACCAAGCGCTGGGTCGAAACCCTGTACAAGGCCGGCAAGGAAGCGGCGGCCGCTGGCATGGACCTCAAGGCCGCGATGGCCCACACGCGCAAAAGCATGGACCCGGTCTTCGGCCATGTGTTCATCTACGAGCACTGCCTGCCCTTTGACGTGAGCCGCGCCTTTGACGAAGCCAGCGGCATCAAGAACCCGCGCATCTGGACCGCGCAGCGCGACCAGGAAATGTGGAGCGCGCTCCAGGGTTAGGGCCGTCGAACTCAGGAATCCAGGTCCAGCCCGGACAGCAGCCCCGCAAAAGCATCGAGCGCGGCCTGGCCGTCCATGTGCTCCATGCGTTCGAGCACGTCGTCATCCTCGACCAGGCAGTAGCCCAGGCTGAAGCGCTTGAATCGCCGGGCGGCCAGCTCGCCATGGTGCAGAACCTGCAGGTTGAGGTGGCGGCTGTCCTGGCGTATGCGCTCCAGCAGTGCCAGCACCTGTTTCTGCCCGCCCTCCAGCTGCTGGCAAAAACGCATGCCGTCAAAGATCAGCAGGCCGGTGATGCCACGCTCCGCGTTGGCCTGCCGGGCCTTGGCGGCGATATCTCCCACAGCGCTGAGCGGCGCTTCAGGGGCCAGCGTGCTGACATAAAGGATTTCATACAGGGAGGTGCTTGTGAGTGTCATCGCGGCACAATGTAGCGGCACGCCTCGCACCGCACAATGTCAAAAGACACAGGGATATGCACCTAAGATAAGTCTTTTATGAACATCCCAACGCCAACTTCAGCGATCTGCCCGCCGCAGTGCAATGCCTGCGGTTTGCGCAGGACCGGGGCCTTCATGCCGGTGAACGCCGAAGAGCTGAAGTTCATCGAAGCCTTCCGCACCGGCACCACCGCGGTGAAGGCCGGCGGCACCATTCTTTATGAGCAAAAGCCCAACGGCAAACTCTTCACGCTGTACTCGGGCTGGGCCTTTCGCTACAAAACCCTGAGCGACGGCCGCCGGCAAATCCTCAATTTTTTGCTGCCCGGTGATTTCATCGGCCTGCAACAGAAGTTCGCCGACGGCCCCATGCACGGCATCGAAGCCGTGACCGACACCAGCCTCTGCGTGTTTCCGCGCGAAAGGCTGTGGGAGTTGTTCCGCAATTTCCCCAACCTGGGTTATGACATCACCTGGCTGGCGGCGCGCGAAGAGGGCATGGTGGACGACCACCTGCTGACCGCCGGGCGGCGCAACGCCACGGAACGCGTGGCCATGCTGCTGATGCACCTGTTCCGCCGGCTGGAGCGCGTGGGCATGGCCGAAGGCGGTATGGTCGAATTTCCCATCAACCAGCAGCACATTGCCGACACGCTCGGCCTGTCGCTGGTGCATACCAACAAGACGCTTCGGCGATTGCGCCAGCTGGGCCTGCACGAAATCCAGGACGGCAAGCTGCGCCTGCTCAACACCCGGGCCCTGGAGCGCATTGCCGACTATTACGATTCCCCGCCTCCGCAGGTTCCCTTGCTTTGACCGGTGTTTGAAGAGGTATTTGAGGAGGTGCTTGAGGGCGTGCCCAACGGGTGCAGTCTTCCGGTGTAGGCAGGCGCCGACAACAAGGCCCTTGGGCGGATGACAGGCACGCCGCGCCTCCGGTTTTAAGGTGGTGGTTTTCCCGCGTTGCCCACCAGCCTGGGCAACACCGGAACCAGGAGGACCTTTCATGTACCGTACCCAGGCCCCAGGCGCACGCCTGCAGCAGCAACCGCCCCGCGTGGCCAACCGCCAGCAACAGCAAAGCAGCGGCTCACGCGAATTCCAGCCGCACCGGTCCGTGGGCGATGGCCCCTCAGGCCAATTTGGGGACGAGCGTGATGAGGGTATACGGCCCTACCAGGACAAGCACGTGGAGGCCTTCCAAGGCTGAGCCGGCGCTGCGAGATTCTGGGGGTTTCCGGGAATTTCTGTGAATCCTAGGACGTCTGCGCGTGCAGCGTCCTGAAGTCCTGCTCGTAGCGGTGCAGGTTTTCCACGGCCTTGTGGCGTTGCGCCGCCGTCGTGCTGTTGTGCAGTTCGGCCAGCGTGACGCAGGCTTCCTGCGTCAGCTTGTCCATGTAATCGCGGTACGACGCATCCGGCGAGGTGAGGGTCCGCTCAAACAGACCGCGCATCGCCGCCTGCGTTTTCTCGGGCGTGCCCTGGCCGGCCACCAGCGGGCGCAGCGTGTGCAAGGCGTCCTGCTGGCGGCGGATCTTTTCCGCGTAGCTGCGCGGCGCGTCGAAGTGTGAGGTGTCGATGCGGCGCTCAATCACGGCCAGCTGCTTTTTCTCCAGCCGGCCGTAAAGCATCTCGGCGCGCTTCACGGCCTCTTTGTAGCGCTTGTCGCGCTGGGCCTTGGGCGATGCTTCCAGGAAATCGTCGCGATACTCGTCATTGCTCCTGGCGAAGCGGCGCTCCAGGGTTTTCAACTGCCCGGCCTGCAGCGAGCCCACCAGCGTCGCCATGGGCGGCTCCGCCTGGCGCGACAGCGTGACCAGCTTGCCGCGCACATCCGCGTAGATCGCACAGGCCGCTGCGGCGTCCATGTCGGCGGGCATTTGCTGCTGCAGTTTTTGGAGGGCCTCGATGTAACCGGGCAGTTGCGTCTGCCGGTGCCAGGCCTGCAATTTTTCCAGGTCGGCCTTGACCTGCAGGCTTTGCGCGTCGGTGAAGTCGAAATGGCGGTCCAGCTGCCAATAGGCCAGTTCGGGCGCCTGGTTGTAAGCCACTTTCATCAGGCTACAACTCTGCAACAGCCCCGCCAGCGCCAGGACGGCCAGCCCGCCGATAATCCTCGTGCAGCGTCCCGTGCCCGCACCGGCGGCCCGCGGGCGCGTCATCACCCCAAGATTCAGAGGAAATTTCATGGCAACCCCAATCGATGTCGTCATCATGGCCGCGGGCAAAGGCACGCGGATGAAAAGCAGTTTGCCTAAAGTGTTACACCGTTTGGGCGGGAAAGCTTTGCTCGCGCATGTCATCGAATGCGCCGCCTCCGTGTCGGCGCGCCAGGCGGTGGTCATTACCGGGCATGGCGCGGCCGAGGTCGAGGCCGCCTGCGGCCGTTTCAGCCAGGCCGCCGGCGCCCAGGTGGCCTTGCAGTTCGCGCGCCAGGAGCCGCAGCTCGGCACCGGCCACGCGGTGCAGCAGGCGCTTCCCCTGCTGGCCGACGACGGCGTGACGCTGGTGCTGTCGGGCGACGTGCCGCTCACCCAGGCCGCCACGCTGCAGGCGCTGATTGCCCAGTGCGACGGCCAGCGCCTGGCGCTGCTCACGCTCAGCATGGCCGACCCCACCGGTTACGGCCGCATCGTGCGCGCCGGCCCCGAGGCATCCTCACAGGTGCGCGCCATCGTCGAACACAAGGACGCCAGCGACGCCCAGCGCGAGATCCGCGAAATCTACAGCGGCATCATGGCCGTGCCCACGCGCCTCCTGCGCAGCTGGCTGGGGCGGCTCGACAACAAAAACGCCCAGGGTGAGTACTACCTCACCGACATCGTGAAATTCGCCGTGGCCGACGGCGTGGCCGTCGTAGCCCACCAGATCACCGATGCCGCCCAGGTGGCCGGGGTCAACAGCCCGGTGCAACTGGCCGAGCTTGAGCGCGTCCACCAAAGCCGCCTGGCCGTCGCGCTGATGGAGCAGGGCGTGCGCCTGGCCGACCCGGCCCGGCTCGACCTGCGCGGCACGCTCACCTGCGGCCGGGACGTCGAAATCGATGTGAACTGTGTTTTTGAAGGCGCCGTTTCTTTGGGCGACGGCGTGCGCATAGGCGCCAACTGCGTGATCGCCAACTGCAGCATCGCCGCCGGCGCCGTGATTCATCCTTTCACCCATATCGACGGTGAAAAGCTCGGTGTGCAGGTGGGTGAGGGCGCGCTCATCGGCCCCTTCGCCCGCCTGCGCCCCGGCGCGCAGCTGGGCGCCGAGGTGCATATCGGCAATTTTGTCGAGGTCAAAAACTCCACCCTCGCCAAAGGCGCCAAGGCCAACCACCTGGCTTACCTGGGCGACGCCACCGTGGGCGAACGCGTCAACTACGGCGCCGGCAGCATCACCGCCAACTACGACGGTGCCAACAAGCACCGCACGGTGATTGAGGCCGACGTGCACATCGGCAGCAATTGTGTGTTGGTGGCGCCTGTGACCATAGGCGCTGGTGGAACCGTGGGGGGCGGCTCTACCATTACGAAGAGCACGCCGCCCGAGGCGCTCAGTGTGGCGCGCGGCAAGCAGGTCAGCCTGCCAAACTGGAAGCGGCCGGCCAAGGCTCCGCGCTCTTCCTGAACGCCACTCCGGGTATTCCCGGGGTGGCCGAAATCGTGGTTACATGACGTAACATCGGGGCCGACGGCACCCAGGGATGGGTGCCGCCTAATCCAACACATTTCAAAGAGGGATTCCCCATGTTTCAACAGTTCAGGCGTCTTGCCCTGTTCACGGGTATTGCTGTGTCCGCGTTTCTGGTGGGCTGTGCCGGCCCGGCGCCCAATTACGCGCCCTCCATCGACAACGTCGAGACCTTGAAAAAAATCGAAGGCGCGCCCTCCGTGAAGACCGGCACCATCGCCGTGACGGCCGGCATGCCGGGCGCCGCCGCGCTCTCCCTGCGCGCCAACACCATGACCTCGCCCGTGGGCAAGAACTACGGCGACTACATCGCCGCGGCGCTGCGCCAGGAGCTGGAACTGGCCAAGCTGTACAACCCGCAATCGGGCGTTGAAATCAGCGGCACCCTGATCAAGAACAACATCGACGCGGGCGGACTCAGCACCAATGCCGGGCAGATCGAGGCGCGTTTTGTGGTGAAGGCCAACGGCCAGGTGCGCTTTGACAAGGTCAAGCGCATAGAGCGCAAATGGGAAAGCGCTTTCGCCGGCGCCGTGGCCATTCCGCTGGCCGCCAAMAACTACGCGCCGATGGTGCAGTCGCTGATTGCCTCGCTGGTGACCGACCCCGACTTCGTCAAAGCCATTCGCAACTAACCGGAGCCCATCACCATGAACCGATTTGTTGGCTATGTTTTCTCGGCCCTGGCCTGCGTTGTCCTGTTTGGTTGCGCACACCCCATCACCATGAACCCCGATCTCGCGGCGGTCACCGTGCCCGCCGGCGCCAAGCCCATCGCCAAGAAGGTGGGCTATTACATCCCCGACGCCCTGCGCTCGGTGGAAGTGACCACGCCCGGCGGCGGCGGCGACAAGGTGCGCTACTTCCCTTACCGCGACATCGAGCCCGGTTTCTACAAGGCGCTGTCCGAGGCATTCACCAGCGTGAGCAAGGTGCAAAACCCCAAGGACTTCGCGGCGCTGCAGTCCGGCGGTATTTCGCTGCTGATCACGCCTGAAGTCACCACCAACTCTTCTTCCGACGGCGCCTTCACCTGGCCGCCCACGCAGTTCAGCGTCAAGCTCGTCTGCACCGTTGTCGACGCCGCCGGCCAGCCCGTTGAGACGATACGCGTCAGCGGCGAAGGCGGGGCGACCTTTTCGGAGTTCAAGAGTAATTTCTCGCTGGCGGCAGTGAGGGCTTCGAATGATGCTTTGGCCAAGCTGGTCAAGGCGCTGGTGGAGTCGCCGGCACTCCGGAAGTAAGCCAGGTCTTGCGCTGGCGGGCGCGCTTCCTCTGGGCTCTCTGCTGAGGCTTGCTGGCCGGGTCTCGCCCCGGCGGGCGAGGCACTTTTCTTTGCTTCGCCAAAGAAAAGTACCCAAAAGAAAGGCGACCCGCAGTCTGGGTCCCTGCGCTTCGCTTCGGGCAACCTGCGGTGCTCGAGCCAAGCGGGGTCAAAAACAACTCGCTTCGCTCAGACACGTTTTTGCCCTGATCCGCTTGTCTCTGCGCTCCTCGGCCCAGCCAGGACGGGGCAATCGGGATCGGGGACAAAAGATAAATACCAAAGAACAAACCAAGACAAAYAAGGACACGCCRYGGCGTGTCCTTGTGGTTTRGGTATTCGGKGTTCTGTCTTCGGCTGTTGGCTGTTGGTAGTCGGGCCCCTTGTGTATGCGCCGAGGAGCGCAGGTCCAGACGGATMAGGGCAAAAACGTGTTTGAGCGAAGCGAGTTGTTTTTGACCCCGTCTGGACCGAGCACCACAGGCTGCCCGTAGCGAAGCGAAGGGACGCAGACACCAGGGTCGCCTTTTCTTTTGCTTACTTTTGGTGTTTGCGTAACTTCGCTGCGCGAAGTGAGCAAACCCCGCGCGCGTAGCGCGCCTTTTGGCGAACAAAAGAAAACCCGCTTCGCGGGTTTCGATAAAAGTGAGTTGCCGCCGGGCAACCCCCGGCCAGCTACCCCTGGAAGAGTAAGCAGACGAAGCAGAGGTAGAGAGGGAAAGCGCAAAGGCCGGAACAAGACCGGCCAAATATTTGATCGCGTTACTTAACGCGATTCACCAAAAACACCCCAAAAATCGCAAGCGCCCCGCCCGCCAGCAGGCTGGCGCTCAAAGGCTCACCAAGAATGAGCCACCCCAACAAAACCCCAAACACCGGCACAAGATTGTTGAACACCACGGTCCGTGCAGCGCCCAGCTGCCGCAGACCTTCGTAGTACCAGACAAAAGCCACGGCTGTGCCGAGCACGCCGAGAAAAGCCAGGCCGGCCCAGACTTCCGGTGTGAACGATGCGGCGTGCACCTGGTGGATGTCACGCAGGGCCAGCAGGCCTAACAACAAGGTGCCCCAGATCGCGGCCCACAGCGTGGCCAGCACGGGTGACAGGCCTTGCAGCAGCTTGCGGCCCACCAGGGTGTAGACGGCCCAGGCGCAGACGGCGCCGAACATCGCGAGTTCGCCTTTGCCCAGCGACTGCACGATCTGCGACAGGTCACCACGCGTCACCACCACCCACACGCCCAGCAGCGCCAGGGCCACACCCACCCAGCGCGTGGCCGAGAGCCGGTCGCCCAACAACGCGGCGGCAATCAGCAAGGTGACCACCGGATTGAGCGCAATGATCAGCGAGGTGCGGCCCGCCGGCAGTACGGACAGCGCGGTGAAGAACAGCAGGTTGTAGGCAAAGATGCCGGTCGCGCCCAGGGCCATGGTGCCCAGCAACTGGCGCCGGGTGATGCGTGTGATGGCGCGCAGGCCTTCGGTGAAATGCAGCGCCGCCAGCAAAGCCAGGGTTGCAAATACAAAGCGGATAAACCCGGCCGTGGCGGGCGGCAGGTGGGCCGAGATCACGCGCCCCGCGATGAAGGTGCCGCCCCACAGGATGGGCACGCAGGTCAGGCGCAAATACAGGCTCCAGAGCTTGCCGTTTGCGAGTGTGGGCGAAGCCGGTGCGGTGGAAGCGGTGGGCAGGGTGGCGGAGGGGGAGGCGGTGGTCATGGGTGGGGAAGCGGGTACTGGGGGTGGGTATTTGGTGGAAAGCGGCGAATCGGGTAAATTGATGTATGAGATTAATTGTTAAATTGCTCACTATCAAATGAGCATTTGCTCATCTTCGAGCCTGTGCATCTACGGCATCCACCTTTGTCTTGTTGACTCTCGTTGAGTCTTTGTTGAGTCCTTGTTGAGTGTCCGTAGCTTGTTCTGATCTTCTTTTTTATCCCGCACACCGTCTTGTATTTTTGAAACACCATGACCCTGGCCCAACTCGAAGTACTCATCACCCTGGACGAATGCCGCAGCTTCTCGCGCGCGGCCATGCGCCTGGGTACCACCCAGTCGGCCGTCAGCCATGCGCTGCGCGCGCTGGAGACGGAATTCGGCGTCAAGCTCGCGCTGCGTGATGCCTCGGGTGTGTCCATGACCGACGCCGGTGAGCGCCTGCTGCTGCGCGCCCGCGAAATGACGGCCCTGGCCGCCACCATGGCGCAGGAGCTCGGCGACGCGAAAGAGCTTAAAACCGGCACCCTGCGCATAGGCTCGTTCGGCCCCACCTCCACCGTCAACCTGCTGCCGCCGCTGCTGGCTGCTTTCAAGCTGGGCCATCCCGGTGCGCAGGTGCGCATCGAGGAAGAAAGCGACGAAGTCATCGACGAATGGCTGCTGCAAAAACGTGTGGAACTCGGCTTCGTGGTCGTGCCCGACGAGCGCTTCGAGGTGCTGCCGCTGGTGCAGGACGAGTTTGTCGCCATCCTGCCTGCCGGCCACCCGCTGGCGGCGCACAAGGCCGTGCCTGTCAACGCGCTCAACGGCCTGGACTTCGTGCTGACCGAGGCCGGCTGCGGCCCGGTCATCGTGCCCATCCTGCAGAAGAACATCACGCGGCCCAAGGTGCTCTACCACTTCACGCAGATCATCTCCATCCTGCAGTTTGTGCAGCGCGGCCTCGCGGTTTCCGTTGCCGCGCGGCTGGCGCTGCCTGATGCGCCGCAGGGCGTGGTCTACCGGCCGCTGCTGCCGGCGCAGCCGCGCACCGTGGGCCTGGCCTGCCTGGACGTGGCCAAGCTCTCGCCGCTGGCCCGCGCCTTCTGGGAGACCGCGCGGGAACGGACGCGGGGGCAGGCAAAACCCAAGCCCGTTGCAGCCGGAAAAATCCAGGCCTCCCGCGCCGCGCCGGTCGGCGCCTGAGGCCCCGGCATCTCCCTTTCCCGTATTCCCGCCTTCCCGCCTTCCCGCCGCCGCCAACCCATCAAGTACCATCAGCCCCATCCATAAAAAGGGGAGGCCGAGGCCATGATCATCTGGAGCATTGTGTGGGGTGCCATCCTCGGCTGGCTGTGGCCGGGTTACGGTGATGCCGGCGTTTTTCTCGGCGCCTTCCTGGGTTTGTTCGCCGGCTTCTCGCTGCGTTGGGCGGTGCGGGCGGAAGTCCAGGCCGCGTGGAAAAAAGCGCCGCGGCCGGCAGCGCCCGCCGCGCGCCAGGCTACTGCCGCAACCGGGGCTACAGACGGCGCCAGTTTGCCCATGCCTGTTCCCGTTCCCGCGGCGGCGCCGGCGCCCCCATCGATACCAGCATCGGCACCGGAAATAGCCAGCGCCGCGGACAACGAAGCCGCATCGCAAACACGGGCGCCGGACCTCGCCGCCAACGGCCTGCCACGCGCGCAAGCCGCTTCAGCTTCCCCCGCCTCCGGCTCTACCGCCACGGCCACTACGGCTACGGTCCGGCCCGCCTACAAACCAGCCGAACCCAACCCGGTTGAGCTGGCTCTCCTCGCCGCCAAAAACTGGTTCCTCGGCGGCAACACCATCGTGCGGGTCGGCCTGGTGATCCTCTTCATCGGCTTGTCTTTCCTTGCGCGCTATGCCGCATCGGCCGGGCTGTTCCCCGTCGAGTTCCGGCTTGCGGCCATAGGCGCGGCGGCCATCGCGCTGCTGGTGGTGGGCTTTCGCAAGCGGGCCGACAAGCCCGGCTTCGCGCTGGCGCTGCAGGGTGCCGGCGTGGCGGTGATGTACCTCACGGTGTTCGCGGCCTTCCGCCTCTACGGCCTGCTCGATCCGCTGCCGGCCTTCGCGTTGATGATCGTGGTCTGCGGCCTGAGCTGCGCGCTGGCGCTGCTGCAGGATTCGCGCGCGCTCGCGGTCGCGGCCTTTGCCGGCGGCTTCGCCGTGCCGCTGCTGCTGTCGACAGGGCAGGGCAGCCACGTCGGCCTCTTCAGCTATTACATGCTGCTGAACCTGGCCATTCTTTTCATCGCCTACCAGCGTTCCTGGCGCATCCTCAATGTGGTCGGTTTTATCGCCACCTTCGGCGTCGCCACGGCCTGGGGTTTGCTCAAATACGTGCCGCAAAACTACGCGAGCAGCCAGCCTTTCCTCATCGCCTTTGTGCTGGTCTACCTGTTCACCGCCATCCTGTATGCGCGCAACACGCCCACCCGCCTGGGCAATGCTGTCGACACCATGCTGGTGTTCGGCACGCCGCTCGTGGGCTTTGGCCTGCAGGCCGGGCTGGTGCGCGGCATGGAACTCGGCACGGCTTTTTCGGCGCTGGGCTTTGCCGCGCTCTATCTGTTGGCGGCCACGGTGCTGGCGCGGCGCGCGCTGGCAAGCTACCGCCTGTTGATCGAATGCTTCATCGCCCTGGGTGTCGGCTTTGCCACGCTGGCCGTGCCGCTGGCGCTTGATGCCCAGTGGACCTCGGCCGTCTGGGCGCTGGAAGGCGCGGGCGCCTTCTGGGTCGGCATGCGCCAGCAGCGCTGGATGGCGCGCGCCTTCGGCCTGCTGCTGCAGGGTGTCGCGGCCATGGCCTTCCTCGGTGGGCTGGACGGCGCGGCCGGCGGCCTGGGCCACCATGTGTTTGCCATTCCCCTGGCCAACCCGGCCTTCATCGGCGCGATGCTGATCGCCTTGCCCGCGCTGCAACTGGCCTGGTGGCTGCGCCGGCCGCTGCCGCACAGCGAATCCGCCTGGGCCAAGGCTTATGCGGGTGTCGAGTCGGGGCTGTCTGTGCCGGTTTACCTCTACGGCTTTTTCTTCTGGTGCCTGGGCTGGCTGCTCGAGATCGCCCGCCGCGTGCCGGCCCTGGAAGCCGACGCCATGCCCCAGCATGTCTTCAGCGAGCGCACCAGCGGCCTGCTCATGATGCTGGCCGTGGTTGCCAGCGCGGCTCTGTCCATGCTGCTGGGCCTGAAGAAGCAGTGGCCGGTCGCGACCTGGCCCGCGCGCATCAGCGTCGCCGTGCTGGCGCTGGGCTACCTGGCGCAGACCGGCGAAGGCTACCGCGTGCTGGCCACGCCGGCCTGGGCCGTCTGGCCGGTGGTGCTGGTGCTGCACTACTGGATGCTGCGGCAGACCGACCGCCTGGCGCAGGCTCCCGTCCTGCCCGGCGGCGAAGACCGCGCATCGCCCTTCGGCTTCCTGCATGCGGCGGGCGCCTGGCTGGTCACCGTGCTGCTGGCCGATTGCCTGTGGTCGGGCATAGGCAAGGCCGAGCTCTGGCGCACCTCCTGGGCCGGCGTGGTGCTGCTGGTCAGCGCCATCGCCGTGCTCATGCTGCTGGCCACCTGGGCCGGCAAGGCCAACCGGCAGGCACAGCGCGAGGCGTATGCCTGGCCGCGCAACCCGCATGCGCAGGCCTATTACTGGCTGGCGGCCCTGCCGCTGGCGCTGCTGGTGTTCTGGGGCACGCTGCTTGCTGCCGTGCACTCCTCGGGCCACACCGCACCCCTGCCTTACATCCCGCTGCTCAACCCGACCGACCTGACCCTGGCCCTCGCGCTGGGCGCGCTGGTGTTCTGGCGCCGCGTGCTGGTGACGGCAGCGCCGCCGCCGGCCGGCGCGGGTTGGGCCACCGGCCGCAATGCGCTGGTGGTGCTGGCCCTGCTGGTGTTCATCGCGGTCAACACCGTGTGGCTGCGCGTTGCCCACCACTTCTTCGGTGTGCGCTGGGACGCCGATGCGCTGTTCGAAAGCTTTGTGGTGCAGACAGGCTATGCGATCTTGTGGACGCTGCTGGCGCTGACCCTGATGGTGCTCGCGCATCGCCGCGTGCAGCGGCCGCTGTGGCTGGTGGGTGCAGGCCTGCTGGGCCTGGTGGTGGTCAAGCTGCTGCTCATTGATTTGTCGAACGCCGGCGGCGCCGAGCGCATCATCGCTTTCATCGTGGTCGGTGTGCTGATGCTGGTGGTCGGCTACTTCGCGCCGCTGCCGCCCAAGGCATCGGCCGCCGGACTGCCCGATGCCCCTGACCTGAAAGAAGAGGCCCAGCCATGAAGACATCCAGATACGCCCGCTTGTTGACGCTCACCCTCACTGCGGGGCTGGGCGCGTCGCTGCCGCTGTGGGCGGCCGACCCGGTGGATGCCGGCAATGCCAAGTCTTACGCGGTGCGCATTCCCGTCACCCCGGCGGCCGACGCGCCGCTGCAGCGCCTGCTGCTGCCGGCCGAAGCGCTGGTGCGGCTGCAAAACGCGGGTTATGCGGACCTGCGCCTCTTCAACGCCGCCGGCCAGCCCGTGCCCATGGCACTCGCCAGTGTTCCCACACCCACATCCACGCAGGAAAACAGCGTCAAGCTGCCCGCCTATCCCATTCTTGGCGCGGAGTCCGCCGGCAATGCGGGGCTTGACGGCCTGTCGCTGCGCATCGAAGAGCGCCAGGGCAAACGTGTGGTGCAGCTCAACACCGGCGGCGGCACCACCGCGTCGGGCGCGCCGCAAAAGGTGCTGGGCGCCTTGCTGGATGCGCGCAAGCTCAAGGAGCCGGTGGCCAGCATGACCCTGGATGCCGACCTGCCGCCTGGCCAGCCCGTCACCTTCAACGTGCAGGCCAGCAAGGACCTCAGGAACTGGCGCCCGCTGGCCGAGACGGTGCTCTACCGCGCCGATGCTTCGGCCTCCGCGGCCAGCCTGGGCGACACCCGCCTGGACTTGTCCATGGCCGACCTCAAGGACCACTATTTGCGCATCAGCTGGGGCGCCGCCGCCGTCACCGTGCGCGGCGCCACGCTGCTCACCTCTCAAAGCACCGCCCTACGCCAGCGCGTCAGTGCGACCATGGCAGCGCCCGCGCTCAGCAACGCGCACGAGCTGTCGTTCGTGCTGCCGTTTGCCACGCCGGTGGCCGCACTCAAAATCACGCCGCAGGGCAGCAATGTGCTGGTGCCCATACGCGTGCTGGGCCGCAACAATCGCGAGCAGCCCTGGGCCTTGCTGGCCAGCTCGGTGGTTTACCGCCTTGGCACGACGGGCAAGGAGCAGGCCAGCGGCCCGGTCGAGTTGCGCGGCGCCTCGGTGCGCGAAGTGAAGATAGAAGCCGACGCCAAGACCCCGGGCTTTGCCGCCGCGCCCGAGATCACCCTGCAATTCGAGCCCGCGCAAGTCGTGTTCCTGGCCAGCGGCCAGGGTCCTTTCACGCTGGCGGCGGGGCTTGCGGGCCCGTCGGGCGCCGCGGGCGCTTTCCTGCCCATGGCCAGCCTGATTCCGAACTACCAGCCCTTGCAGGAAAACACGCTGCCACTCGCGCAGGCCGATGTGGCCAAGGCCGAAGCCCCGGGCGGCAGCGGCGGCCTTGCCGGCCCGCTGGTGGCCGGCGCGCCGCAAGAGGGCGGCCTGCCCACGCGCAGCCTGGTGCTCTGGGGCATCCTGCTGCTCGGCGTTCTGGCCCTGGCCGGCATGGCCTGGGGCCTGCTCAAACAAACCAGAAAGACCGCCTGACCCTGCCCGGACATTCACGATGAGCACTGACACCTTCCCCAAAGACATCTACACCGAGCCCGAGGTAGACCCCGACACCCTCGCCAACCTGGGCCCGCTGCGCGCCATGGCCGGCATCTGGGAAGGCGCGCGCGGCGCTGACGTCAAACCCGTGGCCACCGGCACCAAAACCCAGGCTTATATCGAGCGTTATGAGCTCCATCCGATAGACGCTCAAACCAACGGCCCGCAGGCGCTGTATGGCCTGCGGTATCACACCTTCATCCACAAACCCGGCTTTACCAAGACTTACCACGATCAAGTGGGCTACTGGCTGTGGGAGCCCGCCACCAGCACCATCTATCACACGCTCGCGATTCCGCGCGGCCAGGTGGCCATGGCCAGCGGTAAGGCGTCCGCCGATGCGACGCAGTTCGAGCTGGTCTCCGAGCGCGGCAGCCTGGTCAACGGCATCGTCTCCAACCCCTTTATCGAGCACGCCTTCACCACGCTGGCCTGGCGCATTTCGGTCACGCTCAATGCYGACGGCAGCTGGTCTTACTTCCAGAACACCGTGCTGCAGATAGAGGGCCGAGACCAGCCCTTTGACCACACCGACCGCAACACACTCGTCAAGGTCGGCGAGCCTTCGCTCAACCCCAAGGCGCTGGCGAAGCAGCAGGGCACTACGGCTTAAGGCGCCAGCAACACCCGCGGCGCAAACTTCGCGCGCCGGGTGCTGAAAAAAGCCTTCACATTGCGCACATTCGCATCGCTGGTAAACAGCCGCTGCGCCAGCGCCAGGTAGCGCGGCATGTCGGCCACGTGCACCACCAGCATGAAGTCCGGACCCGGCGAGACGCGGTAGCACTGCTGCACCGCTTCATCGAGCACCACGCGCGCCTCAAAGGCCTCTTGCTGCTCGGCGCCTTGCCGCTCCAGCGTGATTTCCACGAGTGCTGTGAGCCCATGGCCCGTGATCGCGGCCAGCTTGTCGACATTGAGCAGCGCCACATCGCGCTCCACCAGCCCGGCATCGCGCAGGCGCTTGACGCGGCGCAAGCAGGTGGGCGGCGAGATATGGACGTGCTCGGCCAATGCCTGGTTGCTCAGCGAAGCATCGGTCTGCAGGCTGTCGAGCAGCTTGAGGTCAGTTTCATCAAAGACTATTTGTTCCATTAATAGACTTTAAATGAAATTAAATTCAATCATTGGTAAATTGTGAAATTAAATTCCATAAATTAAGAAAAATCAATCACATAACAAAACAACAAGTCCGTAGCATCAAGCCATTCTTTCTCAGGAGACCTCCATGTGCGGCATTGTTGCTTCCGTTTCGACTCGAAATATCGTTCCCATCCTGGTGCAGGGTTTGCAGCGCCTCGAATACCGCGGTTATGACTCCTGCGGCGTCGCCGTCTATGCCGACGGCCTCAAGCGCGCGCGCAGTACCTCACGCGTGGCCGAACTGCAGGAGCAAGTGAGCGCCGACAAACTCGAAGGCGCCACCGGCATCGCCCACACCCGCTGGGCCACCCATGGCGCGCCCGCCGTGCACAACGCCCATCCGCATTTCAGCCACGGCAGCGGCGCCGCATCGCAAAGCAAACCCGGCAAAGTCGCGCTGGTGCACAACGGCATCATCGAGAACTACGAAGAGCTGCGCCAAGGCCTGAAGGCCAAGGGTTATGCCTTTGAAAGCCAGACCGACACCGAAGTCATCGTCCACCTGATGGACAGCCTGTATGACGGCGACCTGTTCGAAGCCCTCAAGGCCACCGTCGCGCAACTGCACGGCGCCTACGCCATCGCCGCCTTCTGCAAGGACGAACCGCACCGCGTCGTCGGCGCGCGCGCCGGCTCACCGCTGATCCTGGGGGTCGGCAAGGACAAGAGTGAGAACTTCCTCGCGAGTGACGCCATGGCCCTGGCCGGCGTGACCGACCAGATCGTCTACCTCGAAGAAGGCGACATGGTCGACATCCAGCTCGGCAAGTACTGGATTGTCGGCAAGGACGGCAAGCCCGCCCAGCGCGAGGTCAAGACCGTGCACGCCCACAGCGGCGCCGCCGAGCTCGGCCCCTACCGCCACTACATGCAAAAAGAAATCTTCGAGCAGCCGCGCGCCATTGCCGACACGCTCGAAGGCGTGGAAGGCATAGTGCCCGAGCTTTTCGGCGACCAGGCTTTCCGCGTGTTCAAGGATGTTGACTCCGTCCTCATCCTGGCCTGCGGCACCAGCTACTACAGCGGTTGCGCCGCCAAGTACTGGCTTGAGTCCATCGCCGGCATCCCCACGCAGGTCGAAGTCGCCAGCGAATACCGCTACCGCACGTCGGTGCCCAACCCCAAGACCCTGGTCGTCACCATCACCCAGAGCGGCGAAACCGCCGATACCCTGGCCGCGCTGCGCCACGCGCAAAGCCTGGGCATGACGCAGACACTCACCATCTGCAACGTCTCCACCTCGGCCATGGTGCGTGAATGCAAGCTCGCCTACATCACACGCGCCGGCGTCGAGATCGGCGTGGCATCGACCAAAGCCTTCACCACCCAGCTTGCGGGCCTGTTCCTGCTCACGCTGGCCCTGGCCCAAAGCAAAGGCAAGCTCAGCGATGAAGAAGAAGCCGGCCACCTCAAAGCCATGCGCCACCTGCCCGCCGCCCTGCAAGCCGTGCTGGCCCTGGAGCCGCAAGTCATCAGCTGGGCCGAAGACTTCGCCAAAATGGAAAACGCGCTCTTCCTCGGCCGCGGCCTTCACTACCCCATCGCGCTTGAAGGCGCGCTCAAGCTCAAAGAGATCAGCTACATCCACGCCGAGGCCTACCCGGCCGGTGAACTCAAGCACGGCCCCCTGGCCCTGGTCACCAGCGCCATGCCCGTCGTCACCGTCGCGCCCAATGACGCCCTGCTCGAAAAACTCAAAAGCAATATGCAGGAAGTCCGCGCCCGCGGCGGCGTCCTCTACGTGCTTGCCGACGCTGACAGCCACATCGAAAGCGGCGAAGGCCTGCACGTGATCCGTATGCCTGAACACTACGGCGCGCTCAGCCCGCTGCTGCATGTGGTGCCGCTGCAGTTGTTGGCGTATCACACGGCGGTGGCGCGGGGGACGGATGTTGACAAGCCTCGCAATCTTGCAAAGAGCGTGACCGTCGAATGACGGTCACGGTGCGCGAAGCGCACTGTTTGTAAAAATAAAGACTGTAAAACGCCAAGAAAGTCCGTAAAAAAAGCCCTCAAGTTGTTTGGCGCAGCGCGGCTGCTGCCATAGGAGTGACTCTCAGACTTGGCTCGCAACACCTTGAGAAAGACCTGTGATCGGAAGAGAGCGAGGCCAAGTGCAGAAGCGGGATCAGCTCGGCAAGCTCGATCCCTATGCCGCGTAGCTGGTCACCTGGCTCGTAATCGAGATAACAAAATCGCCGAAACATGGGCGCGCTTGTGTCAGAGTCGCACACCTAGGTCCGTATCCGGTCTTTTATGGGCAAACAGCAAGGGGGTAGGATCAGTCACTGTTGGGGGTGATGACCTGCCGCTTCGCATGAGGAAATGGGTTTCAAGGGAAGAGCCTCGAAATAATGATCAGGCAAGAACTCGCGCCTCACTCTGTGGGGATGAGGAAATAAACCGGCTTGTAGCCCCCGAAATACGAAAAAAAACCGCGTCCGTGACTCAGTTCATTCCGCAGCGTGTTTATCTGGGCAACTGCTTGGTTCCACTCTAAAACTCGCGAGTTTGTTCCAACCATTTGTACCAGCTGTCTAATTGAAAGGGTCTCAATCTCCTCGTTAGTCGCCCTATCAAGCGGGATTGAAAATTGATTGATGTAAAACTCTTTGTCGTCTTGGCATTCATCATCTAGCGCGAACCAGAGAACGCGTGGTGATCTATACAAATCGGGGAGGGATCGGACCACTGGAAAGCCGGCTACAGTCATGATTCCCAGGGTCGCAGCCAGTCGCCCAAACTCAAACAATCCCTGGTTGAGTTTGCCGCCGATCAAATCCTCAGGCGGGTCGAGCTTCGGTCTTCGTTGTTGAATTCCGTCGAAATCTGACCCACTTAGCGCAGTAATTTCCATCCAAAACTGACCCACGTAGGCACTACCCTGCTTGTTTTAAAAGCAGGGGAAATTAGGAGTGATAGACGTGGCGACATTGAATGTCATCAGGCGATGGGCATTGAGGGATCAGATGTC